>CAYVXG010000019.1:0-15867 GCA_964455295.1 uncultured Candidatus Peribacteria bacterium | reverse complement strand
TTTCCTTATCTGATCTCAAACAATTATCTTCGGGTTCTGCAAACATCGTCTGTAATACTACTATCCAATCTGGAATGATGCTTATGGATGAGGATTGTCTGAAATATGATCTGTATCCTCAACTAGACTTTGGAGAATCAGTGAATTTGGTATGGGATAAGATCGTGGCTATTCATAATCCTTATGACACTGTGCAGGATAATTTTATTTCTACAGGATCTAGTGTGGTATTCAGTTGAATTACTCCACTTTCTGATTATAAAAATCTTTATATCAAATCTCCATTAGTTTCTTGGTATAATAAAATAATCTGAAAAAAAATCGCAATTCCACTGGAAACGCTAGCCATGCAACAAGTGCAAGGATATGGAATTATCGCAGCAGATAGAGACATTTCAGACTATGGAGATTGTGCTACACAAAACTTCATGGTGGGGATGGAAGCTACCAAGCATATTGTGATCAAACCTGGTCAATTACGAAATGCCAATCATACCTTCACTGATCTGGATGGTTATTGTAAGGGAGAAGGTGAAGAATTTATGTTTTATCAGGGAATCTGTGGAGTTTCAAGTATGGCTTTTAGAGCAAGTATTCTTGATCCTGAAATCACTATCACCAAAAGATCGAGTCATGCCAAACGATATGTACAATATTATGGTGAAAAAGTAGTAGGGGATGATGCCTCTATGTATGAAGGCATCAAAGAATTTGAAATTCAAAATAATAGTAGTACGCCTCTCCTCATTAAATCAAAAATAATCTGAGATACTCCTTATCTGGTATATATTCATCAAACTCCACTCAGTTCACCAGTTTCAGTTTTCAAAAAGGAAACAGGACCACTCAGTGCAGTCCTAGAACGTACTATTGTAAAAGCTGGAGAAGTTGTGAAAACCAGTTGGCCAAGTGAGTATTATGAAAAGACCTATGAGGGGAATTAAAATATTTTGTTAAATTTTTTGGGCTCTATCTATGTGCTCAAATATGTTTAAAGTTTATATAATGGCGTCTTGATCTTCCTGAATATTGTAATAATTATCTTTTCTTAAGGTATCAAAGACTTCTTTGCTAATCCCTAACCCATGACCTATTTTTGCGACGATAATCAAACTACTAGATCCCAATATTTGAATTAGGAAATCTAAATCAATTTCTACTCATTGTTTATAACTTATATATGCTTGAGATATTCCTATCGCATAACTTCAAAGTTGTCAGGTGCTTGCGAGAATGTGACCAATATATGTTGTCCTTTTCCCTGAAATAAATTGTTTTCATTGTATAATTTCTCACATCATTTTTATGCCTCCCACGATGGGTACAAAATTTATAGATCTTGTTTTTACCTGCTTTCCAGATAGTTTACTAAGATTTTCTCTGATTTTATTCATTTTTTCTGTATAACGAATATGGTAGCTTGAATGAATTCTATGTTTTTAAATTTATTTTTTTTATATCCAGTATTTTATTGTCTCTCTAATATAATATATTTTCCACTTCGAGATAATAAGAAATCTGAGAGCAAGACTGCTCTTGGTTTTTTGATACCATCAATGATAGGCGTGAGAGGATCATTGAAAAAGAGTTCTTCTTGACTTCCATTTCGATTGTATCCTCTAGCTATTACCAAATGTCCTCCTCTTTTATCTGTGGTGAATTCTGGTGAAACTGAACAGATAAGTATTTTCTGATTATCTACACATTCTGCTAGTAAGTCTTTAGCTTTAGAGATATAATTTTCATCTTGAGGATTGATATATCCTGAACTACCTTGAAGACCGTAGGCTTCTTGAGCTTTCTTGATAAGACCATCGTAGTACCAACCTGCATCCTGATTTCGATAATGATAGGTTACATCTTCATTGTTTATTGTTTTCAGATAATTTTTATCCTTGCTTTCATAAAACATGGAGAGGATATCTTCATGATCCTGTTTGAAATATTTTCCTGCCATAGCAATACAGATAGGTCCGCACATTCTTCAGTATTTATAACCTTCACTTGCTCCGAGAGCTCGTGCTAGTTCCTCTTCTGTATTGAGACCTAGTAATTCAAGATCTTCAGTGAATTGACTGATCAATGGTATTTCTAATTGTTTATTGATCAACATGGTTGGGCGTTGTTGTGCAAATTGTTCGGCTAAAGTCATAGTAAAATTAAAGCTAATAATTGAAGTAATAGGACGAGTGTTATTATAGGTGTAGTGATGCTTTCCGGGCGTTCCTGCACTTTGATTATCGTCTCTAAATCCACCCGACATATTACTAATAGCCTGATCTTCACCTACATAAAACCCAATATGACTATGAGCACCCACCATATTCCCGTAGATATCTTTTTTCTCAATCCCTTCTTTTTCTCCCCAAATAATGAGTGAACCCAAAGGTATATTTTGAATATTATTTTCTCGATTTACTTCTTTCCACCCATACTCTAAAAGTGCTAATTCTAAACTTTTTACATTTGCATAAGTTGCTGGTGAAAGGTTGAAATGTTTGAGTAAACTACTTACATAAAATGCGCAACTTACATTTCCATCTTGTAAAATATCCTTACTGGTACCATCTTCTTTAGTGATATAAAGATGTCTCCACAAAGAAGATCCAATACTTGATTGGATCATACTGAGATAGGTTTTATAGTAATCGATTATCATAATTATTCTTTATGCTCAATTAAAATTACTCCGTTAGTCTATGTGTAACTAAAGTAATTTATTTATAAAGAGAATTTTATAATCTGAAGAAAACCTGGATATTTTGAGTAGAAAACAATTATTGGATATCAAGTATTTTACCACTGATTTTTCTTCCATCGGCAGTAAGGCGTTCAAAATTATCATCCTTAGATTTACCCTGTAAAGCTATGAATAGATCAGTTTTGGGGCTAATACCTGTGTAAGTTTTGCCTTCAAACTCTATTTTTCCTTGTATAAGTCCAGTCAATATTACCTGTAATTCTTTGCGAGCCCCATTCATTTGTAGGCTAAAAATAGATCCAAGACCTCTATAGTTTGGATTTTGTTTTCTGTGTAAAATATCTTCTTCTGGTATGATAAGACAGTTTTGAATTTGTGATAAAATATCTCACTTTGCAAGTATCCTTCAATAAAGAAGTTCACTTTGTTCTTTCTTATTTTCCAAGATGGGATTATCATGTCCGAAGGTTTCACTTCCTTGCTCATTTGCTATTCTTCCCATTTCTGATATTTCTTGCCTTGCTTGTTCCAATATTTTTACTTCTTCTTGTATTTTTTCTCGTTCAGGGGATAAAATTTCTACTTTTCTCATTTTTGTCATTGCTACATCACGCTATATCAATAAATTGTTTGATACTCATAATCATCCTACTTCAGAAATCCAATGAAAAGAATAGGAAAATCTTTGTTTTTGATTCTTTTTGAGGTATTTTATAAGACTCTTAAGATTAATAAAATAGTACTTGCAAGCATCATCCAATTGTGTATCTTTTACTTCCAAATACTCAGTCAGATTATTTTTATATTTTCAATTATACTCTTTATGTCCTCTCTTCATGAGCAATCATTGCAATTGCATAAACAATTACAGGGAAAAATTTCACAAGAAAATAAGGTTCCTGTAGAAACCTATGATGATCTGAAATTACTCTATTCTCCAGGTGTTGCAGAACCCTGCCTCGAGATCCAAAAGGATCCAAGTAAGGCGTATGCCTATACACGAAAAGGGAATACTATAGGGGTATTTAGCGAAGGTTCATCAGTGTTGGGATTAGGAAATATTGGAGCATTAGCAAGTCTGCCAGTGATGGAGGGAAAAGCAATGTTGATCAAAGAATTTGGAGGCATTAATGCTATTCCATTGGTTATTGATTCACAAGATCAGGAAGTTTTTATCAACACGATCAAGCTGTTAGCACCTGGGTTTGGAGGAATTCATCTTGAGGATATTGCGGCACCTGCTTGTTTTGAGATAGAAGATAGATTAGCTGCAGAACTGGATATTCCTGTATTTCACGATGATCAACATGGAACAGCGATTATCGTATTAGCAGGATTAATAAATAGTCTGAAATTAGTCGGAAAAAATAAGGAAGAAGTAAAAGTAGTACTCAATGGAGCAGGATCGGCAGGATTTAGAATTGCGGAATTGTTGCGAGCGTATGGATTTAGAAATATCGTTACTTTTGACAGTCAGGGTGCTATTCATATAGGAAGAGAAGAACTTAATAAGCAGAAGTTATTGTTGGCTAACTATAATGTAGAAAATTTTAGCGGATCCTTACATGAATGAATAAGGGGAAGGGATATATTTATCGGAGTTAGTAGACCTAATATGCTCCAATCAAATGATATCACAGTAATGAACGTAGATCCGATTATTTTTGCTTTAGCAAACCCAAGTCCCGAGATTAGTTATGAGGATGCTAAGAAAGGTGGTGCGGCGATCGTAGCTACGTGAAGATCAGATTTCCCAAATCAAATCAATAATCTTTCTATTTTTCCAGGTTTACGAAAAGGATTACTAGCAAAAAGAATCTCCAAAGTTACCCTCGACCACAAACTCAAACTTTCTCAAATATTGGTAGATTACATGGGAGATAATATTAGTCCAGAATGTATTGTTCCTTCAGTGTTTGATAGGAGAGTAGCAGAAGTGATTGCAGAAGGATTATAATTTTATTGACATTATATATATTAGTTTATAATATTATCGTATTTCGTATTATTTAGATTATTGTAAAATACCATGCCTACAAGAGTTTTTCAACAGAAACCTAGGAAATTTGCAAAAAAACATGAACATAGGCTTACAAATATGAAACTTGTGAAGAGAAATATTCATTTATCACAAAGTTTAGCGCATTTATTCAAAAATGTATATGACTTAAGAGCTAAGAATGCTAAAAATGCTAAGAATGCTAAAAATGCAGTGTATCTATACGCTCATAATATTCTTCAAATATTAGAAAATTCTAAAAATGAAGAGGAAAATTCTATTTTCAAAAATCAACAACTCTATCTCAAAAGCTTTTGTGATGCTTTGGTTGCTGCATTAGATAATAAAAGTAGATCTTCAGTATCTAAACAATCTTCCTCAAAATCATAATCTCAAAGATAATATAATTTCTATTGACATACTAATTATTATTTTTTTTTATAAAAAACTATTCTAAATATGTACTTAGAGTTTTTTAATTATAGTTAAAGTATGATGTATAAAAACGCACTCAAAAAAACTGTGCCCCAAATTTCTATTGCACAGCAGAATATATTAGATTTTCTGAAAAAAAATGATGACATGGTAAAGAATCAAACACTCCTGCAAAAAGATTCTATACTTCAAAATAAGGTAAATTCTTTAATAGAGTGGCTTTCTCTTGAAAGGAAGAGAAGTATAATATTTTCTTCTATAAAAGATATTCTTAATGTATTGTCTCATTATCACAATGCGGACTTAAATCTCAAACATCAAGTTTTAAATATTGAAAATTTTTGTAATAATCTGATAAATGTATTAGAAGCAAATCCAAAGGTTAAAAAAACTAAGAAAAGTACTGCCCAACAAGAAATCCAAGAAGTGCTTGAAGTTCCTCAGCTAGAAAAAAAATCTAGAGTACCTTGAAGAGTAAAAACCATATTGGAGGAAAATAAGCTTTCTGTTAAATATCTTACTATTGATCGTATTGATCAGGACTACATTAATGAGTTTTTTGAAGAAGCTGCTATTAGAAACCCAAAGATATTACATTCTACTAATCCTATGGAAAATACACTCCATATCAAAACTCCTTTACAAGCTCTCAAAAAATTTGTAACTCGTAGTACAGGTAAACAGTTAGACTCAAGTGATATAAATATTCTGAAAGCTATTATAGTAGAGAGTGGTCTTATGAGAGGGATTAACAGTACTTTTCTTCGTTCTCCTATTGCAATTAGAATAGAAGGAAAAACTACTACTATAAGTTATAATACTTTAATTGAAGAAGTGGCGAATTTATGGGAATCTGAAAATGAATCCAATGAAAAGTTTATAGAATGATTCGAAAGGACTTTTATCTGGTTAAAATATAAAATTCAAAGAGGAATTAATCTTACGAGAAAATCAAAGGAGGAGAATAAATTTTAATTAGCTTGGTTTTTGAAGCGTTTTCTTTATACTGTGTCCAACTCTTAATTGAATTTTAATTTTTCAGATTATTTTTTATGTCTAATGCTGATAACCCAGTAATTTTAAGATTTGATGATGTTTCTTTTAAATATGGAGACAAGAAGGAAATTCTTGTAGATGCAAACTTTAGTATTCGTTCCAATACAAAGATTACCATTATGGGTCAAAATGGAGCAGGAAAGTCAACAATTTTTAAACTTATCACAGGAGATCTCAAACCCCAAGAAGGTAAAATCAACATCGTTCCTGGAAACAGTATTGCTATTGCGAAACAGGTTATTCCAAGAGATCAATATGATCTGACGGTGAGGCAATATTTTGAAACTGCTTTTTCTACAAAGGACTATAAAATGGATCAAAAAATAGAAAAAGTGATGAAAGAAGTAGATCTCAATGTCCCTACAGACAAGCAAATCAAACAACTTTCTGGAGGACAACAAGCCAGATTACTCCTTGCTCAAGCGATTATTCAAGAACCTGATATTTTGTTACTTGATGAACCAACGAATAACCTCGATGGTGATGGAATTGGAAATCTTCTTGGTTTCTTATTATCGTACGAAAAAACGGTAGTAGTGATTAGTCACGATGCAGATTTTTTGAATATGTTTACGGATGGAGTATTGTATCTCAATGTAATCAATCGTCAGGTAGAGCAATACTGGGGAGATTATCATAACGTGGTAGAGCAAATTGCTAATCAAGTGGAGAAGGAAAAAACTCAAAATGCCAGACTCGAAAAACAAATTCAGGACGCAAAGGATAAAATCAACTTCTTTGCAAATAAAGGAGGTAAAATGAGAAAACTTGCAAGTAAGATGAGAGATGAAGTAGAAGAGGCGGAAGAAAATAAAGTTTCTGTAAGAAGAGAAGATAAAACTATCAAAGATTTTGAAATTGAGTTTGATAATTACGTTTGACCTATTTTGACTGTGACTAATGTAGGATTAATGGATGAAAATTACAATGTCGTAGAGAAGAAGTTTGATTTGGAGCTTAGAAAATGAGATAGATATATTCTGAAAGGACCAAATGGGATTGGGAAGACTACTTTACTCAAAAGATTGTTTCATCCAGATGATGATGGAGCTATCATTGGTGAAAATGCTAGAGTAGGGTACTACTCACAAGATTTTAATGCACTCGATATGCAGATGACTGTTCGGGATTCTTTACAAGAAGTAACGAATGAAAATACAGACCAAGAAATTTTCAAGACTGCGGCACAGTTCTTACTCACTTCAGATTTACTAAAAAATACTGTGGAATCTCTCAGTGAGGGTCAAAAGTGATTATTGTGTTATGCAAGATTTGTCCTTCAAAAGCCACATTTATTGATTCTTGACGAACCCACGAATCATATCAATTTCCGTCACCTCCCAGTGATTGCACAAGCTCTCAATGACTACAAAGGTGCCATTATCATGGTCTGTCATGATTCAGGATTCGTGGATCAACTCAAAGATTTTGTAGATATTGATCTGGGAAGATTAGTGGGTAGGTAGATTTTATCAATAATATTGAAATATGGATCAAGCTCATGTTTTCTCCCCCGAGAGTTATAAGAATTTTGTAAAAGATTTTTTCGCTATTGTGAGTGCTCAATTTGATATTCGAGAAGAAGATGTAAGCAACAATAGACTACATAACTTAGTGCAGAGTATGCCAATGGCGATTTCTCTAGTAAATACTCTGAGTTATTTACGTTGAGGTTCAATGATGGTAAGACCAATCACAGATAATCAAAATGAATTATATGAATATGAGAATATTATGGAAAAAAGAATTCATAAGCTTATTCAGGCTATACTATCCTCACAAGAAAATGAATACTATAAAACCAAAATTACAGAATATTTAGTGAAATTTAGAACTCAATAAGAAAATTATAGATCTACTTCAAGCATAATAGGACAATGATCTGACCCTCCTATTTCTGGAAAATGCTGCATTCAGATTATTTTATCCTTTGCAGATTCATTGATGCAAGCATAGTCTATACGCCGTCCTACATTGTTTACTTTGGCGTTTGCACGATAGGATCGTCGAGTATACTGATCTCTTAGTTCTGGATACAGATATCTAAATACATCAATATAGCCAGTATTCAAAAATTCAGTGATCTTATCTCTTTCGATCGGTAAGAACCCTATAGAGTTTTGGTTTTCTTTTGGTCTTGCGATATCTATTTCCTTATGACAAATATTATAATCTCCCACTACAATTACATTTTTGTAGATTTTTTCTTGTTCTTTGAGATAATTCATAAGAACAGAATAGAAGTTGAGTTTATACGTTAACATTTCAGTACCATCTGCTCTTGAACCTCCATTTGGGAAGTAAATACTGAATACGGTAGTATCTCACCATGCGATTTGAGTTACTCTTCCATGTTCGTGAAAAATAGGATCTACGAAGTTATTACACACATAGTCTGGAGTGTGTTTTGATAATATTGCTGTCCCTGCATATCAAGGCTTGGTTCCAGCGTGTCGACAAATATTATATCCCATATCTTTGATATCCTGAGGACATTGATCCAAAAAAGCCTTCGTTTCTTGTAAACAAATAATATCTGGATCTAAATCTTTGATAATCTGAATAAATCATTTACTGTAGATAGCTCTGATTCCATTTACGTTTCGAGAAAGTATTTTCATACAAAGAAAGTTTTAATGCCTAAAATTAGGAAATTTATATTTAAATATTCTGATATTACAATTATTTCACATAATGTTTTTCAAACTCCTCTTTATCAAAAGTATATTCTCCTTTAAAGAATCCCATGATAGTTTGAGCATCATCATAGGCGTTTGCTAAACATGTTGTTGCTCCTGGAGAAGGTGTGATGTTGAAAATCACTTTATCTCAGATTATTTTAGCCTCTCCCATCTCGAGTTCCATAGTATCCAGATTGAGGATTTGAGGTCTTGTTCCTCCAAGTTTATGTCCTGGTATGATATCATCTGGAGTAATAGTAGGGATAACTTTTTTGAGTACCTTTATAAAGGATCTTTTCCCAAAATAAGGAACATCGTACCAGAAGTTTTTCAGAAGATGAGGTCAGATTATTTTATCAGTAGCAAGTTTTATAATAATCTGAAATGCTTTCCATCTGAAACCAAATACTTTAAAATATTCTCGTACACTTTTATAATTATATCTTTCTAGCATAAATATTCCTTTTGCGGTAGGACCAAACCTTGTTTGTGTAGCATTGTAAACATCAGGGTCTCAGTGTACGGCAGCAAAAGGTAGTTTTGGTATTTGCATGGTATATACTTTCCCATTCAGTATTTTTCTGCTAGAATTGAAGAAGCTTCCAGCAACAGAGAGAATTGAATAATTTTTAGCATATCCTAAAGATTGAGCAATAAGCGGAGTATGACCTCCTGCGCTTACGATAAGCACTTTACAACGAAAAGATTTTTTTCCATGAGTATAGACTGTATACCCATCCTTATCTTGTTCTACCTTAAAGATCAAAGTATTGTAAAAAATATCTATGATTTTGTCTTTGGTGTCCTTGAGGGTTTGAGCCACAAAACTTTGGGATAAGGCTCCATAATCGATGGTATATCCGTCAGGAGAGCTAAGAGCTAGTACTGCTTCTTGAGGATCTCTCCCCTCCATCACTAAGGGTTCAATTTTTGTGATTTCATCTCCTTCAATTCTGCTGAGTGTAGGAAACAAATCACGAAATTGAGTCCATCTTTCTTCAAGGTCTTTTACCTCTTTATCTCCGACCGCAAGAATCATCTTATTGTATACCGAGAAGAATTGTTTTTCTGTAGGATGGTTTTTTTGTACTCTTCAAGATACCACTTGAGCATATCTGCCTTGCGTTTTACTCTTTTTGCTTTTTCAAAACTATAGTTGGTTTCGATATCTCCACTATGAAGAGTCTGGCTATTATTGCTTGATTTGGAATTTACCAATCAGGGTTTGGCGTATTTTTCAATAAGCGCTACTGACTTGATATCGGTAAATTTGTTGAGGGTATAAAGTAAGGCTGTTCCACTTACTCCGCCTCAGATTATTACTACATCATACGTTTTACTCATAGTGTTGTTTAAAAATTAAAAATAATCTGAAAAAGATTGAGGAATTATTCTGTACTAGGTTCCTGTCTTTCTCCGATTTGTTCTCTCCAAAGTGCATAATACAATCCTTTTTGGTTTAATAATTCTGTGTGAGTACCTGTTTCACTGATACTACCTTTTTCCAGTACCATAATCTGATCTGCATGCATCACTGTTCCAAGTCTGTGAGCCACTAATATGGTAATCATATGTGGTCTTTCTTTGGTAATTTTCTTGATGGTGTCTGTAATTTCTTTTTCCACAATACTATCCAAGCTACTCGTTGCTTCATCAAAAATCAAAAGATCTGGATCTCTGAGTAAAGCACGAGCGATTGCAAGTCTTTGCTTCTGACCACCTGAAAGCTTGAGTCCTCCTTCACCAATCTTGAGTAAAAGTCCATCTTTTTGTTCACTCATAAACTCACCCATTTGTGCATTTTCCAATACTTTCATACATTCTTCATCAGTGGCATCAGGTTTTACAAAAATCAGATTATCTTTTATGGTTCCAGAGAATAACTGAGGATCTTGAGTTACAATTCCTATTTTCTTATTGAGATCCTGAAGATTGTAAGTTTTGATATCTTTAGCATTGTACGTTACTGTTCCATTTTGTGGAACATACAGACCTACCAGAAGTTTGAGAATAGTAGACTTTCCAGACCCTGAAGGACCTACAAATGCTATTGTTTTCCCAGCCTTCATATCCAAGCTGATATTTTTCAGAACATTTTCTTTTCCTTCGTATCCAAATCCTACTTTATCAAATTTGATATCCTTAATAGTGTCTACGGGAGTAGGATTGTGGACTTCCACAGCAGGTGGCATTTTCATAATTTCTTCAAGAACATCATTGCTCGCCTTCGCTTCTTGATAGCTTTTCATCACCATGCCCAATTGTCCAAGTGGAGCAAAAATAAAGAAAGAATAGAAGAAGAATGAGAAAAATTCACCAAAGGTGAGATAACCCTTAAAGATCATCCAAAGCATCGTACCCAGCAACCCTACTCTAATAGCGTTGATCAAAGTACCTTGGATGAATTCCATAGATCTGATCTTACGAATTTTGAGTAACTCGAGATTGAGAATTCCTTCATTGGCATTGTTAATTCTCTTGAGTTCTTGTCTCTCCAGCCCAAGAATTTTAACCAATGAAATATTGCGGATAGTTTCTGTGGTTGCTCCTGCAAGTACTGCAGTCTGACTTACGATACCATCTTGAGCTTTTTTAATAGACTTAGATAGGAAGTAACTGGTAATCCCCATCATTGGAAACAAAGAAAGTAGTACAGTACCAATAAGCCAATGCGTTACAAAAGCATAAGTAATTACGAAAATCAGACTTATTCCTGAGAGAAAGGCCGTATTGATCAAGACCAGGATATAAGCTTGAATGTCTGTACGGGCTTTTTGAAGTTTTTGTAAAAGTTGTCCTGAAGACTGATCTTCAAGATGCATGTAGGGAATACGAAAGGCATGTGAGATAGTATTTGTAAAAATATCCATTCCCATTTTTTGCGTCATTACGTTTGCAAAATAATCTTGGAAGTTTTTAGCGATACGAGAAACCATGGCTACTCCCACCATCATTCCCAGTCCTATGCCAATTCCTCTGTAAAGTAACTCAGGAGTATCTTTGAAAGTATCCATTTTGGTAATATAATTATCCGTAATCCAACGGAAAACTTGAGGATCCAATAAAGAGAATACCTGATTGATAATACCCAATATGAGTACTGCTACGAGAAGTTTTCGATAAGGACGAAGGTAGGCGAAAATAAACATGAGAAACTAGGAACCTATAGTGTAAATAAAATAATCTGATTATGGTGAGAAGTGGAAACTATACCCTATGATGGTCTGCTCTTCGATTTGTGATCAAAGATTTTATTTGTTTGTTTGTAAGATTTTCAGCAATTGCTTTTTCAGATAATTCCAAGTATTCATTATCTCCTGCAAATCTTAAGGCTACAATTTGAGACATCGTAAGAGCTGGATTGAGTGTTTTTCCTGTCATTACATAGTGTCTAAAATTCTCTTCTTGTTTGATAATACGATCTTGAAGTTTTGTAGAATATTTACGAACGCAGATAGCTATCATCCAAGCGAAAATAATTACACTAAAAGGAAGAAGCATAAATCGAGGTGAAATTACTTTAGGAACATCTTCACGAAGAGAATAAGTTTCTATAAGCTGTATTAAAGCCCATCCAGCAACAATAGTCCATCCAAATAATATCAATAACGCTACCGTAATTTTTCCTTCCATTCTTGTGTGATTCGCTTTGTTTTGTACTTTCATCGAGTGTATCAAAAATATAAAAAGTTCTTCAACTTAGTAAATTATAACATTATGATCTGATTATTAATTATTTTATTATGCAGCATCTCTTCCTCCCCAAAGATTGGAAGTACCAAGTTCAGTAAGCCCTGAAGCCTTGAGTTGTAAGAATAGTTGCATTTTATATGCACCCAAAAAGGAGAAAATATAATCAATCAAAAAACTTCCTCTGGTACCTTTTCTACCGAAGAGTTCCACTTCTTCTTTTCGAGCTTTCCCTTTTACTGTTCTCAAATCCTTCTTGATGGCTCTGAGAGCTTTGTTGAGCTCAATATTAAATCTTTTCCAAGTGAATTTTGTTACTTTTTGTGTTCTTTCTTTATAACTGTCCATATTCCAAATCCCTTCCACCATCAGTGATACTTGCGCAGGGAAAGAAGAAACAATATAATATTCAAGTTCTTCAATAGATCTTTGTGGTTCACTCAATCTAAAGTCTGCATTTTTTTTCGTAACTTTGGATCCTAGATGCTTGAGAATTTCAAACTCTCTTGTGATTCCTTCAATTAAGATTCTTTTTGTGTACATTGTAAATTTATAATTAAAAATAAATTAAAAACTCGAGTATATATTATTTCATAATTATCACTTTTTCTTTTGGTCGTCTTGCTTTTTTAGCATTTGCAGTAGCGTCAGTTGGAGACCTATACCCAATGGATACGATTACACAGCTACTCAGATTATGTTCTGCTAATTCTAAAATTTCATCAAATGCTTTTGGATCAAAGCCTTCCATTGGCCCAGCATCAAGACCAAGCATAGCTGCAGTTTGAAGTAAGAATCCGAGAGGAATATACACTTGTTTTTGTAACCATGCAGTGAGTTGTTCTGGATTTTTGCTTGATAACACACCATTGATTGCGCTTTCAAGTCCTGAAAGATCAGCTACATCCATTTCTCTTTGCTCAGCAAATGATTCTACAAGTGTATGTACATATTCTGCATTTACATCAGTACGACGACAGAGTACAAATAGATAAGGTGCTTGCATTACCTTAGGTTGTCCATAGGCGGCGGGTGATAGTTTTTCTTTGAGGGCTGGATCAGATACGATAACGAATCCCCAGGGCTGCACTCCATAACTTGAGGGTGCCAATCTCAGTGATTCAATTAATGTATCCAGATCTTCTTGTGATATTGTTCTACTTGTATCAAATGCTTGTGTAGCATATCTTGTATTTAAAGCTTCACGTATTGCAGTGTTGTTCATGATAATAACAGATAATAAATAAAATATATATTTTTTAATATTCTGATTTTGTGGTGTATTTAGCAGGTGTGTTTAGAAATAAAATCTTTTCCTTTTTTGCTTGTTTCTGCTGCAAATTGTGCTAGATTATTAATAAGAACTCCCAATTTTTTTCCCTGAGGAGTAAGAGCGTAATGGATCTTTACAGGTTGTACAGAAATAACTTCTTTGGAAATATATCCTGCACTGATAAGCTCATTGAGTCTTTCAGTAAGAAGGTTAGCACTGATTTCTCAGATGTTTTCTTTGATCTGAGTAAAAGTATGATTTCCTGCATGTACAGACCTAAAAACCATCATGACTCGTTTTTTTCCTATGAGTTCCAATAAGCTGTAGATAGGGCAATCCTTTCACATATTGTGAGAAATGTAAATTAAAAAAAGATATTTATTTTCATAAATACCTTCAGCTTATAGTTAATAATATTTACTAATCAAGTTATTTTTTATAACTAAGTTAATTAATTTTGACATTTAAGGAAAGTTGGAATTTAATATCCACAAGTCTATGATTGATGATTGAGTCGAGCTTCCGCTTCGAGTGCTGCAATACATCCTGTGCCAGCAGAAGTAATGGCTTGACGATATACTTTATCCGCTACGTCTCCAGCAGCAAAAACTCCACTTACAGAAGTGCAAGTTTGGTATCTTCTTTTACCATCTTTAAACTTTATTTCTTGTTGGGCACTAAGAGGTTTTTTCCCACTAATTGCTTCTTCACATACTCTGTTGTAGGTGTATATATATCATGATTCATCTACTTCCAATTGTCCATTCAAGAATCCAGTATTTGGTGTATGTCCTATTGCAAAAAACAATCCACCAACTTGCATTTCTTGAGTTTCTTTGGTTTGAGAATTAATAATCTGAATACTATTGAGGAGATCTCCATCTCCTTTAGCTTCTATACATTCTGTATTCCATAAGATCTTGATCTTAGGATTATTGAGAACTCTTTCTTGCATAGATTTACTGGCACGAAGTTTATCTGATCTTACCAATACTGTTACTTCAGACCCAAACTTTGATAAGTGCATTGCTTCTTCCATGGCCACGTCTCCACCTCCAATTACCACAAGATGTTTATTGCGGAAAATAGGCAAAGCTCCATCACATACAGCACATCCGCTTATTCCATTATTCCGGTATTCATCCAAGCCTCCAATAGGAAGTTTTTTGGCAGTAGCACCAGTAGCTATGATTATTGTTTTAGTCTCATAAGTTGTGCCACCAGAAACTACTAAGAGAGTTTTTTCAGGATTGTTTCTACTCAGATCTACAGAGTCTACGGTTTGTGTAAGAATTCTGGCTCCCGAGTTGATACTTTGTTCTCTCATATTCTTCATGAGTTCCTGTCCATCAATACCAGTCGGAAATCCAGGGAAATTTTCTACATCAGTGGTAGTAGTAAGTTGACCACCAGCAGCAATTCCACCAGCAAAAAATCCTTCAAACATCAAGGGTTCGAGATTGGCTCTTCCAGCGTAAATAGCCGCAGTGTGACCCGCAGGTCCAGATCAAATTATAATAATATTTTCAATCTTCTTTTCAGCGTTCATTATTTAGAAATAGTAAAAAATAATTAAAATGAATTCATGAGGTATATACAATTTGTTTACCACATCAAGAAGAACTCAGGAAGGAGTTTACTGCTATTGAAAGAATCCGTAGGTCCGTAGAAAGAAGTAGAAGAACCTCCATCAAGATTTATCGCATTCCCAGCTGGAAATAGAGTCTTGAGTTGGAGAGTAAATTCTGGTAGAGTATATCCTGTTTTTGAAAATACAAGCATCGGAGCTTGGCTCGCATATACTAAGGCAGTTCTATAAGCTTTTCTTTGTCGGTGAGATTTATTGAGAGCAATTTCTTCATTTACTACACCCGATCGCATCAACACAGGTCCAGAACTTCTATAATTTCCATTGAGACTTCCTGAACTCATATTTTTTTGTATTTCTAAGGTATCCAGATTAAATATTCCACACAGATTTACATCATCACACAGATTGTAATTGAAGCTAGATTTACCTCAACTTCCGAGT
>CAYVXG010000018.1:0-16514 GCA_964455295.1 uncultured Candidatus Peribacteria bacterium | reverse complement strand
TCAGTAATATGTTCTACAAGTTCATCAACTGATTCATAAAATACTTGATTGAGAGGTGCGTTACCCATTACCAAAACTGTACCATCTTCGTCTGTAGTTGTTTCATACAAACCGAAAAGTGTACCATTTTCAGTGTCTTCGTGTTTAATTACTTTGTAAGAGAACATAATTTCAAAATATAGAATTTAAATATACTATTGAGAATACCATACAGAAAAAGCACTTTTTTTCAAGTGGAGTATAAAATTATTTATATTATAATATTCTGATCTAATCTATTGACAAATATTAATATATTATTATAACAATTTTGCATAAGATATTGTTCATTAAAATCATCCAAAGGAGTAAGCTGAAAATCCTGAAGAGTAAGCACATAATAAAAAACAAACAAAATTTTAAAAAATGACGAAAATCAATCAATCTAAATGGGATTTAATTAATTTAATAGATTTATCTTTTATTAAAGATAGATTAATGAGAAAGAAAGAGTGGTCCGCTGAAAGAGCTGAAAATGCAATAATGAGATATAAACAGTATCTTTATATTGTGTCCGAAGAAAAGGAAGGAGTATGTCCTACTCCTGATACTGACGAAGTATGGCATGAGCATATACTTCATACGAAGCAATACATGGATCATTGTAATCTAATTTTTGGAGCTATGCTACACCACCAACCCTTCTCTTCTAGCGAAGAAAAGAGGAATAGCACTGCTCTTCTCTTGAGCGATTTAGGTCCAAAATATTTTGGTAAGGAATACCCTACTAAAACAACTGAAACAATCTCTGTAGAATGTTGTAGTGACGACTCTGAATGCTGTAACACTCGGAAAGATATAGAAGTAGAATAAGCAATCAAAAATTTAAAAGAAATGAAAAAAATTATTAAAACTAAATTAGAAAAATTAGCATCTGTCTTAAATGACCTGGAAATAGATGTGTCTGTAGTATTATTCGCTTATCGTGAGGAATCTTCTGCAGAAACTTCAAATTATGATAAGTCGGAACTCTTAAAAAAACCTCACATTCTTAAATGGACTGTAAAAGTAGTAAATTATGAAATAGCACATGATACAAAATTTCATAAAGATACTTTCTATTATTGCCTCACTGCGTCGATAGATGATGAGTTATACATCGAATATGATATTGAATGCGATGAATTAAAACAGTGCTCGATAAATTTTTTCGACGGTAAGGATGAAACATATTATTTAGCACTAAATTTAATTAATACAGAAGACATGTATACGAGAGAGTCTTTATCTAAGAAGTTGGATGATTATATCCAAATGTATAGCAAATAACAATTCTTATGCACAAAAAACAAATACTCTGTGGAGCCTTTCTCTACGAGTATTTTTTTATTTTAAAAATTAATTGCAAATCTAATAATTCATATTAACCATTAGGGTCTTCTACAAACAGATATCATCAAATTTACAAAGTGCGTTTTGCTTCGCTTGGAGGATATACCCGCTGTTGTTGGCGTATTCAGTTTTGAGGTCATCATGAATTCCGGCGAGAACTACATTTACTACCCTTTTCACCACAGTATTACTCGAAATACCAAGACCAACTACCACTTGTTCGATATTATTATCAATGATTTCGTAATATAACAATTGTGGATTACCTCGATTTTGAACGTCCTCCAAAGTACCAATCTGATCGGCTGTATAACCATAGATAGCTCTTACTTTTACCTTCCCTAAAATATTGATCTGAGATAGGAATTTATCCAATTCTGCAGGTGTATCAAAATCCAAAATCTTATAATCATCAAAATAATCATCCACCAAGGTATGTTCTGATTCTACCTCGAGAGTGGCGATCTTTTTCACTGGAGATACTGCCAAGAAATCAAGCACTACAGACCCTGATTGATTTGGTCTTACTTCACGAAAATTACCCACAATCCATGATGAAAGATCAAAGTTTTGGTATCTACTCGCTCCTACAAATCCAAGTATCAAAAATATTAAAGCTACAAGGACATATTTCATAATCTGAATATTAAAAAAATAAAATTATATTCCATACTTATCTCCACCATCGCTCGATCTCACAAAGATAAGTTCTGCTTTTCGTATTTCTGCCATTTTTTCTAGGACTTCAGGAACTCGAATTCTGGGATCCTGACGATATTTGTAATACCAGGTTTCTGGGAAATAACAAATAATACGGGTAAGTTTATGATAGTCCATACAGATATTGGCTGAGGTCGTGAAAAGTATGTTTTTGTGAGCAATCTGAAGATCATGAAAATAATTGGCTTTTTTAGCTTCTCCATCGGCCGATGTGAGTATAAACTCTCTTTCCTTACATCTATACATCATAGTAAGAATATCAGGGAAAACTATGAGGGTCTGATGAACTTTATTATCATGACTGAGTTTGAGATTTGATTGAGGAGTAAGCGACTCCAAGTTTTCGATACTATTCCACTGTGCGATTTTCTGAATATCTTTTTTCTTAAAAGTCTTAGCTTTAAGAATATGTTTGAGATAATGAGGAATACTCGGAGCAAATAAATTGATTACGGACTTATAAGAAGTATAATATCGATAGACCATCCAGTGAATAAGCTTGAGAGTTTTAGCTCCGAACATGGTGGCAACAATTTCTCACTCGCCCATAGGGAATTTGAATGTTGGAGAATTGTACTGTTCTGGTCGTGAAATCTCCTCTCACAGAGCCAAATAATAGGTTTCATTGATGAAAATAAGGTCACCAGCTTTACCAATACACTGTTCGTCCCGACAAATTTGATCGGATCATCGTTTGTTCTGAAAACAGTAGTAAAAAAACATTGAAAAATAGTTGACAAAATATAATAAATAGTATATATTAAGATAATGTTTTAAAATTCCGAATCCCCAATGCTCAAACGGCTCGCTCGCATTCTGATTATTCTTATCATATTAGTAGGACTCTATAGGTATACTTCTATTTTTGATAATACTAAAATCAAACCATACTTGGAAAATATCAATAATGGAATTGCCAATCTTTTTTCAAAAAGTGGTAGTGGTAGTAAAACTACGATCAATGAAACAGCAAACACTACTGGACAAGGACTCACCGGAGCAAGTGCTTTTAATGATAATGACGTCATAGATTTTAGAACTTCCTCTAATTCCAATTCTCAAACTAATTCTACAGGAAGTACAGAAATGAGAAATAGTGGAAATAATAATCAGAATCAAGAAGTGGAAGAAGTAGAAGCTAAGATACTCGATATAAAACTCAGTGACTTAAACCAGTCTTCCAGTAAGTTTCCAAATGGATGTGTGACTCCTCGAGGTGAAGACATCACAAATGGTGCTTATTTCATCGCTTATGGACAACAAGTTTCTCATGATTGCAAACGAGAAAGAAGATTTTGTACCAATGGTCAACTCGATGGTAGCTATCAATATGATACCTGCTATTATTCAGATGCCATTATAAAACAACAACAAAATTCAATGCTTACACAATCCGAACTCAAAGCGCTTCAAATCGATTTAGGTTTGAATTATACTGATGAACCAATGATAGGAGGTGTAGTTTGGAGTAGAAATAGCGACGATCCAAGTTTTAGTGGAAAGGATATGGAATTATATGCTGATGGGGAAAGTGGAAGTAGTTTGAGAATTACCAATAATAGTGCGGAAAAACATTTCTTGGGGAAAGAAACACAAGGAATTGAGATCTTAGCAAATGGTCAAACAGCTATCCCAAACCATGTATACAAATCTCAAACCTTACAAAAACAATTACAGGGTCACCCAAAAACAAGCTTTATTACCAACAATAAAACTGTGGACGCGAAAAATAGTTATGCTCGTAAGATCTGTACTACCCCACGATGATCGATTATCTCCAATGGGCAGTTTGTATATGCTTTCAAAAACGCAACTGCAGAAGGAAACAGTTGTGAAGTAGAGACAAGATTTTGTTTGGATGGGAAATTACAATGATCGTTTGTAAATCCTAACTGTAAAGGAAACACACCAACAATTGTAGATACTCCAAAGCCAACAATAACAGATGATTATGTAACTGTAGCCTTCACAGAAACTAGAAATACTTTGAGATATCTCCCAGTTCCATTGGAGTTGATGGCAAGTACACCTATGAATACAAAAAAACAATATACAACTGTACAAACATCTTCATACACAAATATGCAAGAAGTTTCACAACCCTTCAATGTTGTTGGTCAATCTTATCTTATTTATCATCAACCTGATGAAGTAGATCACGGAAATCAACCACCAGAGTATATGTTTGTAGGCGCAAGTAGTATCCAATAAAAAAATTCAATAATTTATATTGTAATAAACGAAAAAATGGCAGAAAAATTTAATCACCAAATTCCACAAGCAAGTTTGGAAAAATTAATTCCTATTGTAAATTCTGTTACCCATCACACTCCTGAAGATCTCGCTATTGCCTTAACTCAACTTAAAAAATTGGACGATAGACAATTTATCGGAGGAGAAGTACAAAAAAAGGCTTTTACACAAAAAATAGAAGATCAATTAAAGAAGAAAATTAACTTCAATTAATTTTATCAATAGAGGAATTAGATGAGTAAAAATAGATTCTTACTGAAAGAAGATCCAATTGAGTCTATTAAACACATCAGAGAAATTGATGGAATTTCTAAAGAAATTTGGCTCACTTTGGATAATACAGGAAATTTGGATGCAAAAGTCTATCTGTTTTTTTCAATTGTTTTGAGTGATAGAAAATTTGTGAAAGAAAACTTGGGAGAGTATAAAAATATCGATACTATGACTCCTCAGGAACTCTATATCTTAGCAGAGAAATTCAAAAATAAACTGAATATACACGAGGGTGAAGAAAATAAATATCCTATTTCAGAATATGGAATTAATTTATATCACACTTGGCTTGAAAAAAAACGAGGAAGACAAGAAAATCTCAAAAAATGAATTCATATTCACAGAGATCATATTGAGGAAGATTTTGAGGAAAAAATCATAAAGACCAATACACTTTTGGGGCAAGATTTTGACATTTCTCAAAGAATTGGAGAAAAACCTATTATTCAGTTGATTGAAAGTTTTACTAATTTTAAAAATGAAAGTTTTTATAATTTCTTCAAAAGATTGGGAGGAGGAGAACCTGATTTCAATCAAAATGTAGATAAAAATATCAATGCTCATAGCAATCTTCTTTATTATATCCAAGCTGAAACAAAAAAAGGAGAGAAAATGGAAAGTCTAGAAATGATCAAACTCCATCTCAAAGTCTTTTTCACAAATGTTAATAATATGTATTTTACACTTCTCAGTTTATATAATTCCAATACGGGAAAAAATAACAGTCAATATAATGCTATTAAAGAGATTATAAAAAATAAATACACTGAAAACGGATTAGAAGTGGAACTTGTGGACCCTGCAGAAAAAGAATTTGAAAGAGCATTTACTAAACTTCTCAGTAAGTATGGAGGAAAAGTATTTAAACTCAAAGATCTTCATAGATGTAGTTTTGTCTTCCAGGATCTCAATAGTATGGTACAGTGAATAAATTTACTTCTTCAATCTTTACATAATAAAAGAATCAATCCTCTACTGAAGCGCGACAAAGAAAGAAATCCAATTATAGAACTTGAAGATAAAATAGGACTATTACTTTCTAATTCTTGAAATAAATCAGGTTATAGAGATATTGATTTTATTATTCATTTTAGTGGAAATTCAGGTCTCATACCCATGGAAATTCAATTCCATCTTCAAGATACTAAAAAAGCAAAAAAAGAAGGAGTCTCTAAACCTTATGATTTAGTTTCTGAATTTCTTACCCACGAAGAAATTGAACATATTAATGAGATCCTGAGAGAAAATACAAGCATAGACTATCTACCCACCAATAATGAACAAAATCTCAGTGCCGACAATCTCTATCATATTACTAGAAAATTTAAAGATGGAAAGATCAGTCCAGAACTTATTGGTAAAATAAGGGAGGTAGAGAAAGCGATACATGATTGGGCATGGAAAGCCGTACTCCTAAAACTTCAAATCTTTGATACCTTAGGAAACACTCATCCTTTAGGGAAAAATTTCAAAAAAACACAAGAAGAACACAACTGAAGACATCTACACTAACATCTCACTATCTACATAGTCTATTTCAGCTTCCAATAATTTGAGTCCTTTCAGCCCAGGATAGCGCTCAAGTAACCACTTGGCAGCAAGTTGAACTTTCTCAATAAGGTTAATATCCATAAGAACTTCCATCGGAATATCAGATTCCCCCGATTGGCGGTATCCCAATATTTCCCCTGTTCCTCTGAGTTGCATATCTATTTCCGCTAATTTAAATCCATCCGTAGTATCTTCCATAGCCTTCAGTCTTTCGTTTCCTGTAAGGTTTTTCGTTTCCAAGAAACAGTAAGACTGTATATCAGATCTTCCCACACGCCCACGCAACTGATGGAGCTGACTGAGCCCAAATCTTTCTTCATTTTTGATAAGCATAATAGTCGCTTGTGGTATATCCACTCCTACTTCAATGACTGTAGTACTAATCAATATCTTACTTTTTCCTTCTTTAAAGTTCCTCATGGCTTCATCTTTTTCTTTGGAACTAAGCTTACCATGCATTAATCCTATTTCAGAAGCTTTTAAATAATCTGAAAAATCATCTTTGAATTGCTGATGCACCAGCA
Source organism: uncultured Candidatus Peribacteria bacterium (assembly GCA_964455295.1). Lineage (GTDB taxonomy): Bacteria > Patescibacteriota > Gracilibacteria > Absconditabacterales > Absconditicoccaceae > CALMFT01. The sequence continues at coordinate 9,822 of CAYVXG010000018.1, read as the reverse complement.
AAGCAGATTTGACTCCTTCGAGATTTTCAGATTCCTCGATCAAAGGAACTACTACAAATACAGACTGCCCTTTTCCAATACGATCCAACATTCGTCCCTTAAGTTTTTTCCATTCTTTCTCGGTTACTACTTTGGTAATAATAGGCTTACGACCTGCAGGTAGTTCATCAATAACACTGACTTCAAATTCTGAAAAAAATGCTAAGGCAAGTGTTCTGGGAATGGGAGTCGCTGTCATCTGGAGAATATGAGGGGTTCAGAAGTTTTTGAAAAATGATCTTTGTTTTACTCCAAATTTATGCTGTTCATCAATAATTACGAATTTGAGATTGCGGAAATCTACATCTTGTTGGACGATAGCATGCGTTCCTACGACTATATCTATGAGACCCGCTTTGAGTTCTTGTTTGATCTTTTGCTTTTGAGAGGCTGGTACACTTCCTGTAAGTAATCTCACTTGAATACCCAAAGGATGAAGGATTCTTACAAGGTGGTTATAATGCTGGAATGCAAGTACTTCAATGGGTACCAACAAAGCGCACTGCCCTTTCATTTTTTTGATCATATAATATGCACAGGTAATTGCTACGATAGTTTTTCCACTTCCTACATCTCATTGCAGTAATCTGAGTATTGCCGCTTCTTCATTGAAGTCTTCGATCATTTGTTTTATCACTTTTTTTTGGGCATCTGTAAGCTGAAATGGAAGATAAGAAACGAAAGTCTTGATCAGATCTCGATCTATTTCTTCCTTGTTTATATTTACAGGTTTGGGGTTACTAAGATACTGTTGTTTATTGATCCAAGATTGAAGTTGTACTTTGAGCAATCTATCAAAATAAAGTCTATATTTGGCTTTCTTAAGTTCTTCAGCATTTTTTGGATAATGAAGAGCTTTTATAGTCTCAGTAATAGTAGGAAGATCAAATTCACGCATAAAATCCTCAGGTAAATATTCCACATATTCTTGATCTACAAATTTCAATATCTCCCACATTTTTTTAGCAAACCATCAAGATTTTATTCCCAACATTTCTGAATATACAGGATAGAGCCTTCCTATATTGTAGCTATCTTCTGGAACAGTATTATCTTGTATATTTTCTAGAGTAGAAGTGGGACTGAGATGTTCAGCTTCCACCATATGATCCGTAGGAGCAGCACTCAGTATAAACTCTGGATTACTAAAGACTGCCTTATTTTTCACCATTTTTGGTTTCCTAATTACGATATATCGCATTTCTTTTTGGATTTGTTGAAAAGCAAAACCAGTTCCTCGATAGGAAGCCTTTCCTTCTACCCCAAACTCATCATGAAATCTCACTTCATAAATCTTCTTCTTATTTCTGAGCATCATAATTTTTTTCTCAGTTACGAAAACCCTTACTCTTTGCTTTTGTTTAGGGTCTTCCATGGATTCTTGAATCTTGAAAGAATTTTGAATAAGCAGACGATCTTCGTGGGTTTTGGGGAAATAATTAAGCAAATCTTTGAGGGAAAAAATCCCATTTACATTTAAAATTGCAATATATCTATCAGTAGTTCTGAGAAGTTTTTTGAGATCTGGCATTATCTAATCAGTAATCATCGTCGCTCAAAAAGCAAAAGAAAAAATAATCTGAATTAAGAAAAAACAGTGAAAATTTTTGACAAACCCGATGCTCCTGAGTATACTAGAGTAATCATTTATTATCAAAGAAACCTAATGGCAGATACTCAAACAAATCCACAAACTCAAGCATCAACTCCACTGTACAGCGGAGTAAATACTGATATTACTGGCGCTTTCCCCACACAAGCTCCTAGCAACTCGGTAGTACTTCCAGAGATGAACTTGGAAAGCGAGATAGAAAATACTCTGACTGAAGTAAATCCAGAAACGGTAGTGAGCACAGAAACTACTCCTAAACCTGAACCATTGGAGAAACCAGCTTTTGAAGCTGAAAACTCTGTACAGCCTGAAATCATTCCTAGTTCAGAACCTTCTGTAATGCCAACAAATGAATCAGACTTAGTTCCTGAACCAACTCTAGAAATTACACCTGAAGAGGCAACAACAACTGAACCTGAAATAATTGATGATAGCCAAGATGAAATTATTAGTGAAGCTCAAAGCTCACTTGATACACTTGTAGATCCAGTTACTAACACTGAAACACTTTCTGAGGAAAGCAATCTCAATCCTGAAGAGAGTAACCCAACTAGTATAGAAAATATTCCTGAAGATCAAGTGTTTCCAGAATCAGAAGCGATCGTAGTTCCAGAAAGCATTATCCCTAATGCACACACACCAGTAGCTGAAGCTTCATCTGACGATCCATTTGATGGACTTAATATTGTGTTTGATGAGCCAAAGAAAGTTGACGAAACTCCAACTCCTACCACCGATCAGATTATTTCAAATACTCAAGAAACTCCAGCAAATCCAGAAGCAGAAACACAAGCTTTTGTAGATCCATTCTTGAGTAAAAAAGAAGAAGTTGTTGCACCAGCTGAACCTGACAATCAAAATAATTTGGATGCCATGTTAGAAACACTAACTACTACTCCAGCAACAACCAATACAGATACAGCTACCAATAGCCTAACTTCTAATATTTCAAATAAAATAGGAGGACTTGATGGAAAAAAGAAAAAAATGCTCTTAGTAGGATCAGGAGTATTGGGACTTGCAGTACTTGCAGGAGCGAGTTATATGGTATTTAGTACCATGTTCCCTTCAGACAACATTGGTAATCAGCTTCAAGCGGATATCAATGGTCCAGTTGTAGAAACAGGGAACGAAAATACAGATACTCCCGTATTAGCTACAGGGTCTGATGATGTACTGGGTACACTTGGCACTGATGAAAATAGTATTCCTGAAGAAGAACTTGGTATACCTTCTGATTCATTTGGTGACGAAGATCAGCTTCCTGATGGAGCTACTATTCCAGATACTACGCCTACAGATACAAGTTCTGACGAAGAAGAACTCACAGCAAACGTAAGTCCAGAAAACGATACAGCACTAAAAACCCTTGATGAACAGGTAGATAAATTGAAACAACTCTTATCTTTGGCTAAATCAAAAAATGATAATGCTGCCATCAAACAGATTGCTTTAACATTGAAATCTATTAGATCTGTAAAAGAAAAAATAATCTGAAATGAGTTCACAAGCTTTAGTACTGAAATAGAACCTGATATGAGTAAGATTAACTTTGATATCGATCAACTCACCGCTAGCTTAGTACAATAATTAACATTTATTCTCAATAAGTTTACAAGTACCCAAGTCGATGCTAAAACAGCCGATCTGGGTTTTTCTTTCATTATTGAGGACTACCGTGAAATCTACATTTTGAAAGCCAGTCTGCCCATCGATACTACATCCCAATCCATAATTATCAAACACAATCGTGGCATTCCAAGGAAGATTAGCACGTAACACTTTGTAAGACAAATCTCCTACTGGTCTACTCTCAAAACCTGTACTCGCTACCACCCCATCATAGATCACCAACTTATTCTTTGCTCCTTGTCCATCCACATTACTCGAACCAATCGAATTGAGTAATACTGCATTGTAAGTTGTTACAAACTCCTCTTTGATTATTTTCTCTCTTATTTTATTCACTTGATTCCCTGTCATTCCTGAAATCCCTATCATCACAATGGCAATAATTGAGATGGTAATAAGAATTTCTATCAGGGTGAAGGCTTTTATTTTCATAAGTATATTAAAATCATCTTTAATATTAAATTTATTTATAGATAGCTCACCTACTGTCGGCATCATAGATATCAATGAGTATTTGAGACTCCACTATTTCAAATAAAAATCTATATTTACCGATTCTTAATCTATATTTATTCTCTTCATTCTGTAATTTTTTAACGTCCAATGAGGGATCTAAAGGATCTTGTCTAAGAACTTCCATTTTGCTAAAAAATGGTTTCACTATGAATGAATGAAATTCTAAAAACTTATCCACTCTTTTATGGATTTTTATCTGGTATTCCATATTTTTTTTTAAGTTGACTGAAGGAAACATAATCTGATTTCTTACGATCTTTGTAAGCAGCTTTGTTTTTCATTGTTTGTATTATCCATTCTGGGTCTACAGAAGTTGATTTTTTGTTTACTTTTTTTAATCATAAAATTGTAAGATGATCAATAGCATCTTGAATAGTATCAAACTCTGTTTTTTCCAATTTTAGTGATTGATTAATAGTTATAGTAGTCATGGACATATCATAAACAAAATAATCTAATAAGCAATCGCAAATAATACTCTTTTCGTACTTGGTTTCCCAGTAAGAATACAGACTCCAGATTCAGAATATAAATCATTTCCATTCTCATCATAAGGAATACATCTGATCGTAGCCTTAGTCTGAGTTTTGATATTTTCTTCGGTTTCTACGGTTCCATCCCGATGTGCTAGTACAAACTTTCCATTATCAAGTGCTTTGGTAAAATCTTCTCGTGTATCTACTTTCACGGTGTGTTCTGCTCTCATTTCTTGAGTATGTTTATACAATTTTTCTTGCATATCTCTTAAAATTTCTGTAACTTGATCCACAAAACCTTCAGTATTCAAAGTCAGTTTATCTTCTTCATCTCTTCTTGCTACCATAATGCTTGTTCCTGCAACATCTCTTGGTCCTACTGCTATTCTCAGTGGAACTCCTTGTAGTTCGTATTGATTTTGCTTCCAACCCATAGATTTTTGATCATCTCGATCTATTTTGTAAGTCAAGGGAATTGGGAATTTGTAAGTATTTCCTTCCACTTCAAAATGAATAGGGAGATTTACATCTTCGAGTTGATTGGCGAGATGAGCTATATATTCAGAAACTTGTTGCTTTTCTTCATCAGTTTTCCAGATAGGAATGAATACAATATGAATGGGAGCAATCATCGGCGGTAATACCAAACCTTTATCATCACTGTGAGACATGATCAATCCACCCATCATTCTCGTACTTGCTCCTCGGCTTGTAGCTCGCGCATACTCTTGTTCATTATTTTTGTTTGCAAATGTTACCTCAAATGCCTTACCAAAGTTTTGTCCCAAAAAGTGAGAAGTGCAAGCTTGTAAAGCCTTACCATCTTGCATCATACATTCAATAGTATACGTATTTTCAGCTCCCGCAAATCTTTCATTTTCAGATTTTTCTCCAGGAACTCCACTTATTGCAAGTATTTTCTCAAAGAATTCTTGATAGACCTTCCACATTCTCTTTGTTTCCAATACTGCATCTTCAGCAGTAGCATGAGCTGTATGACCTTCTTGCCATAAGAATTCTGATGTTCTCAAAAATACTCTGGTTCTCATTTCCCATCTCATCACATTCGCCCATTGATTGATAAGCAAAGGAAGATCACGATAAGAATGAATCCAGTCTTTATAGGTATTCCAGATGATTGTTTCACTCGTAGGTCTGATAATAAGTTCTTCTTCAAGCTTTGCCTCTGGATCAGCAATCATCTCACCATCTTGATTTTTGAGTCTATAATGAGTAACAATTGCTGCTTCTGTAGCAAATCCTTCTACATGTTTTGCTTCCTTCGTAAAAAATGATTTAGGGATGAGAAGTGGAAAATACGCATTATTATGTCCAGTTTTTTTAAACAAAAAATCTAAAGTCTTTTGCATATTTTCCCAGATCGCAAAACCATAAGGTTTGATCACCATACATCCTCTTACTGCACTATTTTGTGCTAAATCGGCTTGAACTACGAGTTCGTTATACCAAGCAGAAAAATCTTCACTACGTTTTGTCAGAGCCATTTTCAGAATATTTTTTAGTATTGATAAATTATATACTCATTTCTTATCTATTTTCTGAAAAATAACAAGCAAAAACAGTTGCAAGTAGCAATTTATTAGTTACAACATTCGTCATAAAGTCCTTATTTAGAAGCTATGTTTTGCATCTGATGTCACTACTAACAGTTATTATTGCTACAGCTTCCATCTTATTCATCATCATCGGTCGAGATGCCTACAAAAGAGGTAAAATAAATGTGTTTCATGGATTTATTTTTGTGCTTTGAATAGGAATAATTTGATATAGTCTGTACAATCCTATGTTTCTGGAAAGATTGGGAAAAGTTTTTGGATTGGGAAGATGATCTGATATCATCGTATATAGTAGTATTTTATTTTTGGTGTATCTGTTTTTTGATAACAATAATCAGATTATGAAAAGCGAATATATCATTACTAAACTAGTCAGTAACGAGTCTTTAAGTCATATCAGTTCAGATTATATTCACTCCAAAGTAAAATTAATTCCTAAGGAAGGAAAGGAAACTCAGATTTCCAAGGAAGACTTCATGTTTCATGTAAAGGGACTGAACGAATCTCATACCATTGCAAAAGTTATAGATGATATCATCGGAGCAGGATTTAGCAAGATTCTCATCATCAATGATGGCTCTACTGACGATATGGCAGATATCGTAGAGGGAAAAATCAAAGAATATCCAGATAAACTTATCATTCTTATCAATCATCTTATTAACCGCAGACATGGAGGAGGAAATAAAACAGGAATTCAATTTTTCCGCAGATTTGGGGAAGATTGTGGTATTAAATATGTAGTATTTTACGATGCAGATGACCAGATGAATATTGCTGATATGGATGGATTTATGTCCTATCTACAAGAATTCCAACATATAGATGTTATCCAAGGCTCAAGATTTGTAGAAGGAGGAAAAGCCTACAACATCCCTCTCAAAAGAAAAATAATCTTACGAGGAGCAAAATTGCTCACCAGAATCATGAATGGTATGTACCTCACTGACCCTCATAACGGTTACAAATGTTTCAGACTTCAAGCCTTACAGCAAATCAATATCACTACCGATACCACAGCATATGCCAATGAACTTATTGATGAATATCAAAGACTTGGACTCAAAGTAGTAGAACTTCCTGTCCATATAAAATACTCAGATTATAGTTTATGAAAAGGGCAAAAAAATTGAAATGCGTTGAATATATTGAAAGAATTGATATACAGAAAACTGTTTTATAGGTAAGGTTTAGTATGTCCCAACAAGAGCTTCCTATCTCCTTATATAAATCTTCTGATGGCAGTATACAACTTGAAGTAAAATTGGAGGACGAAACCATTTGGCTTTCCCAAGAACAATTAGCTAAAGTTTTTGAGATTGAAAGGTCAGTAATCACTAAACACATTAACAATATTTACAAAACTGCTGAGTTACAAAAAAATCAAACAAGTGCAATTTTTGCACAAGTTCAACAAGAAGGAAAGAGAAAGGTAAAAAGAAACATTGTATTTTATAATCTAGATATGATAATTTCAGTGGGTTATAGAGTAAACTCTCTGAAAGCAACTCAGTTTCGTGTTTGGGCTACCAATGTTCTCAAACAATATGCTCTTCAAGGGTATTCTATCAATCCCAAAATTATAAATGATAAAAAAATAAAGGAACTTTCTCAAATAGTTGATTTAATAAAAGAAACTATAAATAAAAACAATTTATCAGTAAATGAATCTTCTTGATTACTCGAAATAATTACTCAATACACGCAATCCTGGATTTTATTTTATCAATTTGACACTAACTCTCTCCATACACCAGAAGATAATATAAACGACACAAAATATTGATTACTAGCTGAGCTTGCATACCAAGAGATTAATAAATTAAAAGAAAGGATCATGGAAGACAATATGGCAAGTAATCTTTTTGGAACCGAAAAATATCACTGAGCTTTAGAAAGTATTATCTGAAATATATATCAAACCTATTGAGGAAAGGACGTATATAGCACACGGCACTCAAAAGCTGCTCATTTATTATATTTTGTAATAAAAGATCATCCATTTAATGATGGAAATAAAAGAATCTGAGCTTTCTTATTCATTCTTTTTTTAAGAAACTACTCTCAGTTATATAACCCAGATTGATCGCTCAAAATAAATGATCGTGGATTAGTAGCTATTACTTTACTTATAGCTCAATCAAGCCCAAAAGATAAGAATTTAATGGTGCAATTAGTAATGAATTTAATATCATAATTAGTAAAGTAGATTTAAGAACAGAAATGTGTTGAATATTTTGAAAGAATTGATATACAGAAAGCTGTTTTATAGGTAAGTTTAAATTATTTTTTGCACAAATGAAAAAATATTTGTTGGGATTGGCAACGCTCGCCTCTTTTCTACCTGCGACACTTCTAGCTTACCAAAATCAAGGATTTGAGAGTTGGAGTGAGCAAGGAGGGATTAATTTTTCTTGTAAAACTCAGTGTCTTATTGATTTGGGAACAAAGGGAACGAATAACTTATTTCAAATAAGCGGAGTAGAGTGAAACGGAACTATCATCGTAGGAAATATCAGCAACGGACAACTGATTCCAATAGCAAGTTCACCTGTGAAAAATGGTGGAGCTAAGTTATTTGTGGAAAGCTATGCTGGGCAGGATTTACCTGAACAATTACCATTGGTAATGATTATTGATGGAAATATGACTGCAACAAATGGAAGTATCAACAGTATGAAAGCCAATGGAATTGATAAAATAAAAATAGGCTGGAACAGCTTCTGGACAAATGAGGGACAAACTTTTTATGGAATTAATCTGAGATATGGAGCTAAACGAGGAGACACAAGTGTAGTAGTAATCTGATATTGGATATTCTTCTTAGGTTTAATTGTCTTATATTTTAGAAATAAACTGAATATGAAGAATACTCTTTATCTAGGAGTTAGTTTATTTTTAATTATTGCAATCAGAAACCAAATTGACTATTCCAACACTACTCTAGATAACTTGAAATCCTATACTTTTGCAGAAGAATGAAAAAAGACCTATGGTAATCTCGGAGATTTTTATGAATTTATAACACAATCAAGGGAAGCTATAGGGATTAAAAAGGGAAATAAAGAATGTAGAGTTTACTATCAGTGTGCACAAGAACGACCATTTTGTGTACATATGTGGTTAGTATTCATGAAGCCATGTGAAAAAACAGAGGATCCTAGCCAATCAGATTATCAAATATACTACAAAAAAACACCAACTCAGGTTTTGGGAACGAAGATTTTGGAATTCAATAATTCATTTGTTTATAAAACTAAATAATGATAGAAACCTCATTTTTGCTCGCTGTAAAAGCGCTCTTACTTACCGTATTGATTCCATTACTTAGTGGAGGGTTATTATTGCTTATTATCTACCCAAGCTTATTCAAAGGATGGAAATTTTACATCCTCTCATGGTTTTTGGGAATTGGAGTAGCAAGTAACTGGTTAGTAAATATCCAATTTGTACACTTTGGAATAGGAGTTTGGGAATTTCTTGCTCTCATCTTATTATTAGTAATCGTACTCATCATCAAAGTTCAAAAATTTGGACTGAGTATGGAAACAATCAAAGATACTCTTTGCATTCCAAAAATGGAAGGAATTACAGAATCTTATAAAAATTTATCAACATTTGAAAAAGTATTAACGATAAGCGGAATTATTTTCGTGCTTTGGTTTTTCGTAAACTCTTTTGTACATACGATGAGTTTTCCATCTTATGCAGATGATACTTTCTGAAATCGAAGTAAAGCTGCAATCAATATTTTCTATGATGGTGGGGTGAAAATGTTTGGAAATACAGGAGAAATATTGGGAAGAGGAAATCTCTCCTACCCTATTCATATAGCAAGCCTCAAAGCTTTGATAGCTTCAATGATGGGCGGGCGACATGATGTTTATCTCAAGCTTTTTCAGCGAATTGGATTATACTTACTTCTGATTTTGAGTTTTGTTACTACTTTCAAAAAAAGTAAAAACATCCT
>CAYVXG010000017.1:0-16904 GCA_964455295.1 uncultured Candidatus Peribacteria bacterium | reverse complement strand
GTTTTTGGAAAAGAAACGGTGGATTCAGAGCTGGATCAAGGATGGTTGGAGATGACTAAAAATACGCTTATAGAAAAGGCTCTTACTATGGTGGGACTTAAATCTTTAGCCCAAGAAAGAAAGAATAAGAGAATAAAAACGAAGGCTGAAGAAGTTAAAAAATCTGAAAGAACTCCGCTGTACAGCGGAGCTGAAGACCAAACAGAAATCAATAAAGAATTACTTACTGAAGAACAACAAAAACTTGTAAAACAACTGCAAATTGCGAAAAAAGCTGCAAATCTTACGGTAAAAATGGCAAAATTTGCAGATCCCACTGAAGCAATGGCGAGTCTTTTCCCTGGATTAGGTGATGGAGGAGCTTCAGTTTCTCTCGGAATGTTTTATCATGCTTTGGGAGCAAAGGTGGGTTTTGATAAAAAACAACATGCAAGCATTACCAGAATTCTTGCAAAGGATTTTGCAGCAGGATTAATTCCCGTGATAGGAGATGTGGCGGATTTTGTATACAAGGGATGTAAAAAAATAGGAAAAGTATTTAGTAAGCATGCTAACACACTTCTGGAAGAAGCGAAATGAAAATTACCAACTGATATTCTAGAAAAAATTAAAAATGATAAGACTATTGATAAAAAATTACTTGAGAAAGTAAAAGAAGGTAAACGAGAAGATGCCGCAAAAGAAACCAAAAAACAAGCCTCAGCTAAGGATCGAGTTGTATTTGACCCCAAAATCTAAATTCAGATTATTTAAAATAAAAAAACACGCCCGAGAAATTGGACGTGTTTTTGATTGGGAAGATTATCTACCTCTTCCTCCTGAGCTTCTTCCTCCGAAACTATTTCTTGATCTGAAGTTTCCGTTATCATTAGCTCTTCCATTTCATCTACGACCGCTTCCACTTCTAGAACTACGATCAGAATCTCTTCCTCCTCCGAAGCCAGCTCTATTATCAAAACTAGATCTTCTTTCTGCGGAATTACTTTTATACCACTTTTGTTCTCCTGTGTCATTCCCTCTTGGATTGTAGTTTGATGATCCGAATTCTCCACCTCTTGTGGAAGAGTCTCTTCTCTCGTATCCACCTCTATCAGATCTTCCTCTTCCTCCGTATCCTCCTCTTCCTCCAGATCTACCACCAGATCTACTTCCACTTCCATATTTTCCGAAACTTCTTCCGCTCATATTTCTTTCTTGAGTTCTTTCCACTTCGTTACCGTGGATATCTACTTCTTTGATAATGATTTTATTTCTTTTTTCGATAGCATAAATATATTTCATTTCATCTCTTGTGGTAAGAGTAATAGCTTTACCTTCGGCTCCAGCTCTTCCTGTACGTCCAATTCTATGGATGTATGACTCAGGATCTTGTGGTACATCTCGATTGATAACCAGATCAATGTTGTTGAGATTGAGTCCACGACTTGCTACATCAGTTGCCACAAGAATTTTTGCTTTATTTTCTTTGAAGGCTCTGATAGTATTGTTTCTGTCTCTTTGTCTGATATCGCCATGGATAGCAAATACTCTATGTCCAAGATCTGTAAGTTGATCAACAAGATCGTCTGTACCGAGCTTAGTTTGAGTAAAGATAAGAACTTTTTGATCCTTATATTCCTCGAGGTAAGTACTCAATACTTCTCCTTTTTGATCTCGAGGAATCTTGATAAACATATGATTAATCTTTGCTGATACTGCTTCTTTAGCAATAACGATATGATGATAATCAGATCATATATATCTATCCAACATATCTTTGAGTTCATTAGTCACTGTAGCACTAAAGGACATCAATTGTTTCATGTTGGTACACTGTTCCCAGATATACTCTACATCTTCGCTAAATCCCATATCGAGCATTCTGTCTGCTTCATCAAGCACTAAGTAAGCTACATTGTGAAGTTTGAGAAATCCTCTTTGGATCATATCAATTGCTCTTCCTGGAGTTGCAATAACTACTTGAGCTCCTTGCATGATTTTTTCTTTTTGTCTGAAGATATTGGAGCCTCCATAGGCTACACAAGTCTTGAGACCGATTGTTCCTCGACTCATCTTGTAAAATTCTTCTTCGGTTTGTACTGCTAATTCTCTTGTAGGACAAAGTACGAGTGCTTGTACTGTCTTCTTACTGGGATCAATAGCATTGAGAAGGGGAATCACAAATGCTGCAGTTTTACCTGTACCTGTTTGAGATTGACCTACGATGTGTTGGCCAGAAATAAAATGAGTAATAGTTTCTTCTTGGATAGGCGTTGCTGTTTCATATCAAATTTTTTTGATCGCTGATAATAACGATGGCTTCAAATTCATTTCACTAAATAACATGAGAAAAAATTGTAAAATTAAAAAATAATAAGAAAAGAAATAGATAAAAATAATCTGAATATTCAGAAAAAATGCCGCTGATTTCTTTTGTCACTAAAGGAATTCTATCAATGGTTGGTATACTTTGAAGCGTTTTTAGCTAAAGCGATGTGTTAAAGGTTGGAAATTGTATGAAAATATGGTGATGATCATCCTCTAAGATACTATGCTTCTTGAGGCTTCTTTCGATACTGATACACAATTGACAACGTCGAACTCCATGAGAACTATTGACAGAATTGAACTTATAGTAATTATTATTATCTGAAATACTAGGAGAAATTGAGTCTTTCTCTCTTATTTTTTTCAGTTTATTTCTTATCTCCTTTTGTTATAATCTTACTCTAAGCTTATTAACTGTAATATATGAATATGGTAAAGATACTATATTTATTTTGTCAAGTGGTACAAGTGTACTACTCTTGTATTTCAAAATAGATTGTTTACATATCCATTGTGTTTTAACCTCTTATTATTGTATGATGTCAAAAAATGTGAATCTAAAAATCTCAGATGCCCTCAAAGCAATCAAAAAACAATTTGGTGATGAATCTGTAATGCTGATGTGAGAAGGAATTACTAAAAATGTGGTTACTCGTCATTCAGGAGCGTATTCATTGGATTTAGTGCTTGGTGGAGGATACCCTCAAGGAAGAGTAGTAGAAATTTATGGACCAGAATCCTCTTGAAAAACAACAATTTGTTTATTGGCTATGGCTGCTATTCAATCACAAGGTGGAGTATGTGCCTTTATTGATGCGGAACATGCTTTTGACCCACAATATGCAAGAAAACTTGGAGTAGATGTAGATAATTTGATTTTATCTCAGCCTGACTATGGTGAGCAAGCCTTAAGTATTACTGAAGAATTAGCAAAAACTGGAGAAATTGATCTTATAATAGTAGATAGTGTAGCTGCTTTGGTTCCAAAAGCAGAAGTAGAAGGTGAAATGGGAGCAAGTCATATGGGTCTTCAGGCTCGTATGATGTCTCAAGGACTCAGAAAATTAACACCAATCTTGAGTAAAACAGGAACTACGGTAGTATTCATCAATCAATTACGTATGAAGATTGGTGTGATGTTTGGTAATCCAGAAACTACTACAGGAGGAAACGCTCTTAAGTTCTATGCTTCTCAGAGACTTGAAATCAGGAAAGGAGATAAAATTGAATCTAATAAAGAGCAGGTAGGATACTATGCGAAAATTAAGATTGTTAAAAATAAGATCTTCCCTCCATTCAAGGCAACTCAAGTTCCTTTTATCTTCAATGAGGGAGTGGACATGATAGCAGACGTGCTGGATACAGCGGTAATATTGAATTTGGTAGAAAAAAATGGTGCTTTCTATACCTTAGATGGTCAAAAATTCCAAGGTAAAGAAAGAACATGTGCCTATCTTACTGCAACTCCAAAGACTTTTGATGAGCTAAAAGCCAAGATAAAAGTAGCTATTGAAGATGTAAGATCAGGAAAGAAAGAAATTGATCTTGAAGTTGTTAAATCTTCTGGAGAAGATGAAAGCAGTGAAATTGATGCAATTGCAAATGATCTATAGAATTCTTAAGTGCCTTTAACTTTAGATTTCCATTGCTAAAAGAGAAAAGAGAGCTTGAGAAAAGCTCTCTTTTTTTTATTTATACAGTATGAAGAATGTAAGTCCTACAAATAGACTAAAAGAGTACAATGAACTTTTACAAAGACGTGAAGAAAGTAGTCAAGCAGTCGATTTTTTCTGTGATAATTATCAATTTTCTAAGAAACTTATTACTAAAATAAGCTTAAAAGAAACTTTGGAAGGAAAAGGAAGTTTGCCATATCGAACAGAGGTCTTGAGAGTTAAGAAAGAATTGCTCATAGATGGTATTAGATATGAGAACCGACAAATGGATCAAGTGGAATCTAAACTTAATGGATTAATACAATTTTTTACCCGTAATGAAACCTATGATGGAGATGACGAAGAAGAGTACGAACTATAAAGTGATTATACTAGCTCAATCATGGCTAGCTACAATGGGATCATTGTATTTTGGTTGGTTTGGAGATCCTGTGGAAAATTTCCAAACAGGTGATATGTTCAATACACTTCTAGGATACAGCCCTTGTGAAATGTGTTGGTTTGCAAGAATCTTGATGTATCCTATTTTGTTGATGATCAGCATTAGTTTCTTAAACAATGATAGAAAAGTAGTAGATTATATCTTAGCTTTATCAGGAATCGGAACAGTACTCGAAGCCTATCAGTACTATATCCAAATGATGAATCATGCTAATATTGTCAAAACAACGATATGCGGAACTGATGGTATAAACTGTGCTGCTACAGATGTAAGTTATGGAGAATTTGTTACAATTCCTTTCTTATGTTTAGTAGCCTTCATTGTGATTTTCATTGCCTCCTGGGTGTGGAAGAGAAGTCAAAGAAATAAATAATTTAATAATAAGGATATATTTTAAAACTATTAAATCTTAAACGTATGGAAAACTGAGAAGTAGTGAAGAAACCTCCGTTTCTGATGGATCTTTATTTAAAGCATTTTGATGCTATTATAGACTATCGTAAATATTAAACCTATGGAGGGTACAAGAGTTTTGGAGGATGGTACCATTGAACTAATAACGGATGACTCTATTGCTAAGGCTCTTGCTTTAACGCTAAGTAATTAATTATAGTGAGGTATAAAATATAAAAAAGCTCAATTCATTGAGCTTTTTTGTTTGAAAGGAAATGGGATACTAATCTTCGATTTCGATAGCCACTCTATCAGGAGTGATAATTTTGGGTACGATGATCATTAGAATATTGTCTTGTGTTATCTTACTATGAATTCTATCCAGATAGATTCCAGCAGGAAGATCAATAGTTTGTGTGAATTCTCCCCAATAACAGTCTCATTTTACAGCCATCAGATCATCTTTTAATTTTGGCATATTTCTTTCTCCTTTGAGAATCAATTTGTATTCATCCATGGCAATGTTGAGAGATGACTTATCAACTCCCGCAAGTGGAATAATAATTACTAATTCTTTGGAAGATTCATAAATATCCATAGGAATATCGATCTTTGACATGAGAAAATAAGAATAAGTGAATTAAATTAGTATTAGAATAATCCTCGTATTTTACTAAGATCTTTGAATAACATGAGTATTCCCGCCCCCATCATGAGAACAAAGAATATGATGTTGATATAGTTTTCGATGGCGAAGTATCTATCACCCTTGAGTCCGAACACTTTTTGAATGATTATTCCTAGTAGTCTTCCTCCATCAAGTGCTGGAATAGGAAGGATATTGAAAATAGCTAATGAAAGTGAAATCATGGCACCAAAGATAAGAAATTGTGTTCGTCCTCCTGATTGATAGATGAGTTCTCCAATCTTTACCGCTCATGCTGGTCCTGTCAGATTACTGGTTTGCGCTTTAATCTTGTCTCCGTTGAAGCTCAATAACGATCCAAACAATTTACCAAGAGTATTGAGACTGAGTTTTGATTGACCTATAAGCTCTTGTCGAGCAAACTTCAGTGAATCGCCAAGTCCGTATTTGTAAGGTTTTACTTGAATATTGTTAGCACTATCCATGATAATACCAAGCATACAACTGTCTTCTGGACAAGTGATGGATTGAGTTTGGAGGGTAGTTGAACCAGATGATTGATATTCTACTGTAAATGTTTGTCCTACCACAGCCTTCAGTTGTCTGTTGATGATCAAAGTATTTGTATTTTCATTATTGATTTTAGTAATTTCGTCACCTGCTTGGATTCCTGCTTTTGCAGCTAAACCATCTGTGAGAACTTCCTGAATTTTGATCGTTTGTTCCGTGAGTTCTCCGCTTATCTGATTATTTGCAATAAGCTGGTCAAAAGTCGTGATATATTTAGTTTGGAATTGTTCTACTGTGGCGTTTGAAGGTAAGATACTGATTGGTTTACTACCATGAAAAAATCCAAAAGCGAATAAGAGGTAAGCTGCCAAGAAGTTCATAAACACACCTCCACATAAGATGATAACCTTTCTCCAGAAAGGAGCCATGATAAAGCTATCAGGCGCATTGAAAGTTCCTTCATCTTTGGGATCTTCACCTTTCAGTCTTACGAACCCACCAAGTGGAATAAGATTGATCGTATATTCAGTTCCGCTTTTATCTGTATAGAGGGTAAACAATTTTGGTGGTATACCGATACCAAATTCCAATACTTGTACCCCAGACTTTTTAGCTGCCCAAAAATGACCTAATTCATGTATGATTACAAGAACCATAAAAAGTATTATTCACGCTATTATTAACATATTTTAAACTAACTAATTTTAAAAACTATTTATAGTATGATCTGACTTGGAATAAAAGATACATACCGATTACAAGTGAAAGTATTGCAGATACAATATCTCCAGAAATCAGTGTACTTACTACTGACACTAATTGAGCGTAAAATAATAAATTCCATCCTTGTTTCTTTTTTGCAAATAATCCTGGTAAAGCAAGTGCTTCAATTACGAGAACTATCACGCTGATGATACTTGTGATATAGAAAATCGTACCTCCAGCATAGTAATAATGATTCATAGATCCCCGCCCACTAAAGTAAGAACCTAATCCTATCAAAGCCAAAACCAATGGTATCAATAAGATAATGAGCAAACATACTAAGTAAGGAGCAATTTTTACCATGAAATCTTTGAGTCCTACGGGGAGTTGGAAAGGAGCTTTTGTTACAAGATATTCCACTCCAATCGCTTCCAATTGTCCTAAAAATGACCATGGATGTTTATTTCCAAAATCTTTTACTTTTTCTTTTGTTTCTTTTACTTTTTCTTTTCCATGCTCTTCAACTTCTTCCATTTTTTCTTTTACTTCATCCATAGCGTGATTTACTTTCGCTTTCGCTTCACGAAGAGTTTCTTTAGCATCATGATGTTCTGCATGGGCATGATTTGTTTTTTCTTTTTCCATGGTGTATAAGATAAAAAAGTAAATAATTTATTTAATAATCTGAATTATTTTCTGAATTATTTTTTTCATTCTTAACTATAAGATAAATTCTCTTCAAAGAATAGTTATTGATTGGAGATATGCAAACGTTTTTTAAAAAATATTGAGTGATTTAGTCTTTATCGTAAGGTTTATCATGTAATTTTTCTACCTTCTTTTGAAGAGCATTTTTTGCTTTTTCAAAGAGTTCAGATACTGCTTGTATGATACCTTTTTCTGGTGTATTTTCGTCAATTTTCACACTAAAATCTTCCAATACTCCTGGAAAATTAAAATGGAAACCTCAGATAAAATCATCTACTCCCTTTTTTTCTAAGTGTATTTTGAATTTGATAGAGGCATCTGTTTTACTTAGCACTGTCTTGAGATAGCTGTCAATTTTACCAAAACCATGATCAATATATTCTGTAATACTGCTTTTTGTTGGTTCATCAATGTTTTTGATATCCCAGATAATCTGTATGCGGTCTAGAATGTTAGAGTTGTTCATCAAAAATAGATTATAAAGATAAAAAATAGTTTCTACTGTTAGTTTATAACCCTTAATTGATTTCTTCTACAAACCCATTATTTGTTGTGGAAGCATCATTAGTATTAACTGGTGGTTCAATTATATTTGTATTGGCTGATTCATCAAGAGGAATATCTGTTGAAGTTTCTGATCCCTTTGGATCCCAAAACATCCAGAAGATAAGTCCTATTCCAAGAATTACCAATAAACCTATGAAAACATTATTTTTTAATTCTTCCTTTTTTAATGAACCGTTCATATTATCAAGTCTATTTTGAAGTTCTTTTTTTTGGGTCAATAAGAGTTCTTTTTCATTATGATGGTCTGGGAGAGCAATCATGGTTTGAAGTTTGCTTTCCATTTCTCCCAATTTCTTTTGCAATCCAAAAATAAGAGAATTTTTCTCTTCCAGTAAGTTATCTTTATTCTCCAACATAGTGGCAAATTTATTGAATTTTTCATCCATCAGTTTATCGAATTGTTCTGCTCCCAGAGACAATGAAGTATTATTATTTCCTGCTCCATAAGAGTTTTGATATTCTCCTCCGCTGATAATATCTACTGTATTAAATTCAATATCATCTGATTCTTTCTTTAATAAAAGAACCTCTTCTTGAGCAAGCATTACCTTGTTTCAGCTTTTTCTGCTAGTGAGTTTTCCACTTGAAAGATATCTATCTATGGTTCTTGTGCTTACGCCTAAAAGTTGAGAAGCTGCTTCTTTACTAATATTATAGATCAAATCTGTCATTTTGGTCTGAATAATTGTTAAATAATCCTTTGATTCCAAGTGTGAAACATATTCCGCACACAGCTGATATAATAGATGATACTACTACAAACGTGCTTAAATCTATCCCTCTACTTTTTGATAAAAACGGAACGGGAGTTTGTGCCCAGATCAGTGATTGAAAAAAAATGATAAGAATAACGATAGCACAAACACTTCCTATAAATAGATAAATGTATTTCATATCTCAAAATTATATTACTAAAAATAGTTTTTGTAATTTATTTTACTTCAGATTATTTTTTATCTTTTCTAATAATGAGGTAAGCGATTGGCGCTGCCAAGAAAATACTAGAGATAGAACCAGAAATAATTCCAAAAATCATACAGAAGGCAAAGTTTTTGAGGTCTCCAGCTCCCATAAAGTACATTGCTAATACTACTACTAAAGTAGCACCAGAAGTCATCAAAGACCTTCCCATTGTTTCCCATAAACTATCTTCAAATACTTGATCCAATTTTTTGTTTTTGTCTGTTTCTAGATGTTCTCTCACACGATCAAAGATTACGATAGTGTCAGTAATACTATACCCCATTGTTGTAAGAAGAGCAATAACAAAGATAACATCTACCTGAGTAGTTGCATCAAGGAACATTTTGAGACCATATACTCCCATAGGACTTAGAATATCAAAACTCATCGTAATAACAGTAATGAGCGCTAAGACCCATGGTTGAATGAATTTTCTTATTTTTGAAAACTCAAATACGATGAAGATAGCCATAAGAATCAATCCTCGGATGATTGCTTGTACTGCTGTACTACTCACTTGTTTACCAATACTTGGTCCTACAATCGCAAACTCTCTCATGTTTCCTTGATATAAGTTTTGTATTGTTTTTCCATGTTCAATAAGTTTTTCTTCGTCTTCTACTTGTTGTTGAATGAGTACATTGGTATGATCTCCTTCAGTTTTTGTAGTAATAGTGAGATTGTCGTCATTGAATTTTTTATCAATCTCCTCTTGTACTTGTTCTGCTGTCTGAGTAGTGGCAACCTTAAATTCGATTCCTCCTGTAAATTGTTTAGATAATTTGAGGTTAGAAAAGAACATAAATCCACATAATACCATCCATACAAGTCCTAATGTCACCCATATTTTTGCATTTTTAATAATTGGAAATCTCATCGTGATACTATAATCTAAAAAAAGTAAATAAGCATTTGTCGGACAATACTACGACTGTATAAGTTATTTGATTGATTTTGCAATAAAATGTCAGACACAACACTTAAATTGCTATTGTCAAATGTATTATTTATATACAAAATAATCTGATTTCAATTGAAAGTTTAGCCAAAAAGCCTATTACTATCTGTGGAGTATTTCACTTAATTTACTGCTAGGAATGTTGACAAACAAGGAAGTGCGCACCATGCGACATGAATTTCGATTAGCCAGAGGACACAAATATGCTAAACCTGTTTCTTTGATTGCGGATAGTGAAAATAAATCTGTACTTTTTACGGTTGCGGGAATGCAACAGTTTGTTCCTTTTTTGGTGGGAAAGCCCCACCCTTTAGGTTCCAGATTATTTAATATTCAAAAATGTATTCGTACGAATGACATCGATGATATTGGAGATGAAAGACATTTGAGTATGTTTGAAATGATGGGAAATCGATCTTTGGGAGATTACTTCAAAGCAGATGCGATTACGCGAAGTGTGGAATTTTTGGTAGATATATTAGGAATTGAAAAAGAAAAACTCGGAGCTACTATTTTTGCGGGAGATAAAGATAAGGGAATCCCGAGAGATGATGAAAGCTTTGCAAAACTTCAATCATTGGGAATCAACCATATCAAAGAAATGTCTTTTGATGAGCATGGAGAATCTGATAATTTTTGGACGCCTGGACCAGTGGGACCTTGTGGACCTTGTGTGGAGTTTTACTTTGATAGAGGTGACAAATATTGACCTGAAGATCGAGATATGGGAGTCAATGATAGATATACAGAAATCTGGAATAATGTGATGATGTCCTATTATCAAGATGGTTCTGGAGACATCAAAGCTGGACAAAATAATGTAGATACGGGAATGGGATTTGAAAGATTGATCATGGTTTTACAAAATACAGAAACCATTTTTGAAACTGATATTTTTGCGTATGGAATAGAAACTATAGAAGGGTTCACAGATACTCACTATTCAGATTATTTACAATCCTATAGAATTTTACTTGATCATCTCAGATCAGCAACTTTCTTAATCTGTGATGGAGTAGTACCAAGTAATGAAGGAAGAGGATATGTTTTACGCAGATTGATCAGAAGAGGATATTTCAACCTTACAAAACTTACAACATTGGATACTCCTAAGCTTGCTCAATTCTTTACTCAATTCGTAACAGGGGTGATTGATGATTTTTCTTCTTCTTATGAAGGTATGGCTGGGAAGGCTGAATTTGTCGTGAACATGCTTACGAAGGAATGTCAACAATTCCAACAAACAATCTCAAATGGACTCAATGAGTTAGAGAAACTTATCAAAAAATGACCAATAAGCGGAGCAGAATCCTTCAAATTATTTGATTCTTTCTGACTGCCATGGGATATAATCAAAGATGTTTTGGTTTCTCATAATTTACCAGTAGATAAAAATGCCTTTGATGAAGAAGTAGAAAATGCTAAAATTCGTTCAAGAAGTGCTACTACATTCGTGAAAAATACCGAATGGTCAAAATATATAGCAGGTATTACAGAAACAAAATTCATCGGTTACCATCAATTTGAAAGCCAAGATTCCAAACTTCTCAAGGATTTCCAGACGGATCAAGGACAAAGAGTACTTATTTTTGATAAAACACCTTTTTATGCTACAGGAGGAGGGCAAGTTTCAGATTTTGGGACAATTACACTGGATTCAGGTGAAGAAGTGTATGTAAAAGAGGTTATCAAATATGCTTGAGTATACTTACATCTTGTATAATAGAATAATAATCTGAATCTGAATATTTGAATTATAATCCTATATTTTTAACTAAACAGCTTATTTAAGGGTAATTAATGAGTAGTAAAAATTTGACAGACGCCACTTGTTTAAGTATAATTAACTATAATAATGCAGTGTTCTCGCATCTATTCAGCTTATATTCTTATTTCTTATGGCTACTAGTAAAACTAAAATAATCTTATCTACGGATACTTTGTCGGGGTATGGACTTGATTTGATTTTCCAAATTGCAAAAGATACGGGCTATGATGGTATTGACTTGGCTTTGTGGAAAAACTTTGATAGCTGGAATGTGGATTATGTTCACAAACTTCAAACTAACTATGATCTTCCTGTAAGATGTATTCAATTGAGTGCTAATACCAATCCAAGAGAGATGAATATTGCTTTGGAGATGGCACGTAGATGTAACTGTGATACTATCTCTATCAATAGTCCTAGTATTTTTAACATCAAATCTTATAGCTTTTTATCCAATAATCTTGCTGGTTATCGCAATCAAAATCCAAAACTTAAATTTAGTATTATCAATCCACCAAGACAAAACCTATTTATCTTACCTATTCCAAAATTCCGTTTTAGTAATATTGTAGATATCATCAAAAAATATCATTGTTATCTTGGATTTGATTTAGTGAATGTAGATGACACGGTATTAGAAACTGAATTTATTCGTAAAATACCAAATTTTATTCCTTACTTATCGGTAGTATATCTTAGTGATAAAAGTAAGACTGGACAATCTCATTTACCGCTTGGGGATGGGGAATTGAAACTTCCAAATATTCTGAAAAAATTAAAACAATTTGAATATCAAAGTTTGTTCTCAGTAAAATTGGATCTCAATAAAAGAGAATTGAGTGATCAAAGTAAGGTAGAGTTGATCCTCAAGAAGTGTAAAAGTTATTACAATGAATATTATAGAGACGCTAAAATAGACTAATTTCAGATTGAAACCAAATAAAAAACCTAGAACAAGCGTCTAGGTTTTTGTTTGATATGATTTATAAATATTTATTACAAAACATATTGACTTAGATAAAAATATTTATATAAGAAAAATATATTGATCCTTTAAGAATCAGTATTAGGGCTAGCCAAACCTATCAAGAAGTAGCAAAAAACTAAAATTAATTACTATGAAATTTTATGTTAAGAAAATGATTTTTTCTGTGTTCTCTTTGCCCTTCCTTTGGATTTTTAAAGCATTTGTTTTAGTAAAACTTTGGGGCTGGTTTATTGTCCCTGGATTAGGTGTTCCTACTTTATCTATGATTACCGCAGTAGCTATTAGTATGATTACAGGTCTTCTAACCTATAGGGGAAAAGGATCGCAACGATTAAACCAAAAGTTTGGTACAATTTTGATTAAGAGAATTACAGGCCTTGAAGATGAAATCCTTCGAGAAATGATTGGAAAAGAGGTTTTTGCATCTGTCATAGAAGCTTTCCTCTACTCTGGCATTATTTTAGCGCTTGGATGGATACTTACATTTTTTATGTAGTACCCAGATAGCTATTATCTCTAAAGCCTACAATTGAATTTGATTGTAGGCTTTTATAATTTTTTAAGGTTCAACTACTATAAAATCTACTTTGACTTGAAGATTTTAAGAGTGTATATTTACGCAGCATGTTTATAGGTTTTGTTTTCTCCAAGTTTCGCTACTTCATCTTCAATACCCAGTAATCTTTGAAGACCGATATGTTCTTGAAGTTTTTGGATTACTTTTTGTTCAATCTGTCTCACTCTTTCACGAGTAACATCAAATTCAGCTCCTACTTGCTCAAGTGTATACTTTGGTCCATCGATACCGTATCTCATCTTGATTATTTTTGATTCTCTCGAATCGAGCATATCTAAGATTTTTTCCAGATTATCTCTAATCATTTCTTTTTCTACTACTTGATCTGGTCTCATCGTATTCACATCTTCTACAAGATCTCCAAGAGTAGATTTGTGGTCGTCTCCTAGATCCATATCGAGTGAAGTGTTACCATAGATGATCTCTTCAAGTTTCTTTACTTTCTTGAGTGGAAAATTCATTTCAAGAGCGATTTCACGAGAAGTAGGTTCTTTACCTGTCTTTTGGAAGATTTCTTGATAGGCTTTGTTGTAGGTAGAGATTTCATCGAGAAGATGAACTGGAATTCTTACATTCTTACCAAGATCAGCAATAGCTTTGATAAGCGATTGTTTAATCCATCGATGAGCGTAGGTAGAGAATTTGAAGTCTTTATCTGGATCAAATTTTTCAATAGCTTTGATGAGCCCTACATTTCCTTCTTGGATGAGATCCATGAATGAGAGTTTAGAACTGATATATCTTTTAGCAATACTTACTACAAGTCTGAGATTTGACTCAATAAGTTTCTTTTTAGCATTTTCATCACCTCTTTTTACTCTTACGCAAAGTTCCTTTTCTTCATCAAAAGTAAGAAGAGGAAGTTTGCTTAGTTCATTGAAATATAATTTAATATAGTCTTGGTATTGTTTGTCGTTGACTGCATGTCCGCTATCATAGAGTTTGATCTTACCAAGTCTTTGTTTTGATTCTTCTTGGAGTCTGAGTCTTTCTCTTTCAAGCATTTCTTCGATGGTCTCGATCTTGATACCGAGTTTATCTGCGATTTCGAGAAATCTCTCGAGAACTTTAGCTTTTTTCTCAAGGTCGTCAATCTGGAAGATAACAGCATCTTCAGAGATAAATCCATGCTCAAAACCTTCTTTGAGTAGTATTTGTAGTCCTTCTGGCAATTCCATTATCTCATCAAGAAACTTTTTCCACATTTCTTTCTTTTGGTTGTGTGATATTTTCATACACTTGAATTTATAAAAACTAAAGAGAGTGCTAGAGAAATTCGATTGTACTTATTTTATTATAGCTAAAAAAATGTTTCCACGCAACATTGTGAAGAACATTGTCCAATTTAAAGTGCGATGATTTCACATTGCAAGTCGAGCTTCTGAAGCTGATTTGATACATTTTCGTGAAATGCAATAATATCAGTCACGCCTTCAAAAGCATTGGCATTCATCGACTTTGCGTCTTGAACAAGAGCAAAAGTTAAATCTACTGATTTTATGATGTAATTCAAGGTATTTTCTTTTGACATAAAGCAAAATACAGTTATATTATCTTGTTGGTACTCCCCAGGATAGTTAATAAAAGATTTTTCAAAATCTCCATACAAAACATCCTCTCCACATGTTAAACCGAGTGTTAAGAAATCCCCATGCGAGGCATTTTTCTCAGTAAAACAAAATTGGTTGTTTACCACAATTCCATGATCTGTTTTATGAACGTCCAACATAACTAAAAAAAATTAATATAAAATATAATCTGATAATATATTTGTGTGAAAATAGAGAATGAAGAGTGACTTTTAGTATGAGGAAATAATAGTTATATCGTGTAATAAAACAAGATAAAGTATAAACTTTATAACTGTGTCCATACAACAGTAATTCTTCCATTGAGTTCTTTGATTTCTTGAGCTTTTACTACGATGGGGTCTCCAATCTCATAGAGCTTTTTCCAACTCAACTCTTCGGGACAATCAATGAGTGATTTGTGTAGCAAACCATCGAGTTCACCTACGGTTACGAATACACCATAGTTATATTTGAGTTTCACGTATCCTTCATAGACTTTACCAACTTTGATGCCTGCATATTCAGTGATGGCTCCGTGTTCAGTCGGTTCGGAAACTACAGAATCTGGAATTACTTCTTCTGATACGGCTTCTTTTGATTCTTGTGCAGTTTGAATTGTTGTTTTTTCTTCCGATGGTGGAATGGAAACTTGAGAAGTAGCTGGCCCTTCCCTTTTCTCTTCTACTTTTGGAGTTTGAATTGTTGTTTCCTTAGTTGGAGGAGTTATACTGGGAGTTTCAGTTGCTTTTATTTCTTCAGCCTTAGGGACATTTACTACTGTTCCTTGAACTACAGGACTGGCTGTCGGATGAGGAGTTAGCTCTCTTATCACTTTATTACTATTATTTTCTTTTGCTTTAAGAATTGCTTTTTCAGTTTTGCTATAAGATCTTTCAGCCCATACTCTGATTAAATCTTCCAGTTCTGCTCTGCCCATAGCATATCTATTTCTTGATTGTACTCTAATTTTTTCTTTGAGAGTGAGAATATCGTCTCCTGGAGGAAGAGCAATGGTTTGGAAATTGAAAGGATCGCTTACGATTCCATGGATCATCAATTTGATATAGGCTTTATATTTAGGAATATCTAAGAAGTCATTTGCTGATACCATCCCTTTAAATTGATTTGCCATAATCAGGGCATCATCATATCCAAGAGTCATGCTAATCATGGTTCCTACGTTACCGAAGATAGCTCCTCTGGTTACTTCGTCAAGTTGAGAGCTATACTGATTGGCGAGAATAAGACCGAGTTTATACTTTCTGGCTTCACTCAAAATAGTCGCAAATGAATCTGTCGCAAAATTCTGGAACTCATCAATATATAAATAAAAGTCTCTTCTTTTTTCTTCTTCCATATCTGCACGCGACATGGCATCAATTTGGATCTTACTTACGATAAATGATCCGAGTAAATTGGTATTATCTTCACCAATTTTACCTTTACTCAAATTTACTAGTACTATTTTACCTTCATCCATAAGTTTACGGAAATTGATTTTTGATTTTGCTTGCCCGAAAATATTTCTAATAATACTTGAAGAAGTAAACTGACCAATTTTATTGGAAATCGGAGAAATTGCTTCTTCTCTTTGTTTTGGGGGTCGGGCTCCAAATTCATCTTTCCAGAAATTGAGAATAAGTGGATCTTTTACATATTCCAACACATCTTGACGGAAATTATCATCAGTAAGCATTCTTAATATATGCATCAAGGTTGCATTGGGGTATTCCAAAATAGCAAGCAAAGTATTTCTCAAAATATATTCCAATCTTGGTCCCCAACTGTTACCAAATAATTTTTTAAAAATTGAAACAATCCCAGAAGCAATAAGTGGTTTTTCTTCAGGCTTTTCATGTTCAAGTACATTGAAACCTACTGGCCATTCACGATCAGCAACATCGAACAATACGACATCGTTGATTCTATAACTAGGAACTTGACTAATAATATCATCAATAAGATCTCCATGATGATCAAGTACACAGATACCCTTATTGCTGACCATGTCAGACCTTGCAAGATTCGCAATAAGATTTGATTTACCTACTCAGGTCTTACCAATAATATAGACATGTCTGAGCTTATCTTCTCTGGTAATTCCAAAGGTTACTGCCTGATTTCT
>CAYVXG010000016.1:391-17028 GCA_964455295.1 uncultured Candidatus Peribacteria bacterium | reverse complement strand
CTCCAGGTATTCGTAAGTTCTCCAACAAATCATCATCGTTGAGTAATCAATGCATCGGCTATTTCATCGAGTTGATCTTCGTACATATATTCTCCGATGATATCAATGATCACTTTATTACCTTGATATCAGTGATTGCTTTGATGCTGTCAGAGCTTGTTCTGATAACCTAAGCATTCATATACGATAAAAGGTGGATTGGCATTTTTGTCATTCCTTTTTCTATACACACGATCTGCGACTAAAGCATTGATTGTTGGATTGGTCATGATAGAGTCAGCAATAGCTTTTTTGAGATTTATCATAAGTATTGTTTGAGTTTGGAACTAAAGAAATCATTGATTTGGTCTTTGTGTTGATCGTAGACTGTCCTGAAGATAGCTCTTGGAGTAATTCACTTTGCACCGATACTTTTTGCAAGCAGGTAGATGGTACTTTTATCTTTGGAGTTCAGATCTTTGTATTTGGTTGCTGTATCATTGATCATTCCTTTCCTATTTGCTCGTGGTATGAGCGTATCCAGTGGCGGTCTTTTTTGTAGAGGTCTCCTTCCGTATTCCATGATCACCGCTTGTGGAGTCGATGATCAAATTTGGATAATATCTCCAATGCCGATACTTTTGAGAAATAAGCTCTTGAGATATTCCCCACTATCAAATGCCTTGTCTTTGATTTGATCTTTTAGGAGTTCATAAACAAATCATGCGGTATCTTTGAGTGCTTGCTTTTCAGCTTCTATGATCTGATTATAGGTTTCTGTATTGAGCAAGAACTGAGTTTGCATGGTTGGATTTAGGGTAAAGATGAGAATTATTGTCGCAATTGTAGAATACACTCTTTGTGGTGAGCATTCGTTGCATTCCCTATACTTGCCACTGCGATAACTTCATAATCAATGGATTCAATAGTTACCTTATATCATTTTTCTATGGCTGTAGTTTGATCCAAAAAGAGCAGATACTCTCTGACTTGGACATGTTTCATTTTGCTATTCGTGAGATCAATCAGTCATGGTTTAGAATAGCTACTGAGTCTAGCAGGAAACGATCAAAGTAATGTTCGATTGATAGTTTGAATCCCTCCATTGTTTGTTAGAGTTGGTTGATAAATATCAGCTGATTGACGGAGTAAAGAATGAAACATAAGTATTGAGTGAATAAAAAATAATCTGATTATATTTCATATTCTCTATCATATCATCCTACATCGATGGCAATATTTCCTGCTCGTGATCTATAAGGATCAAGTAATGCGATGATATTGGCAGGAAGATCTAGTTGCAATACTCTGGTATCTTGTTTTTTACTGTAGGCATAATCTCCGATCTTTTCAGATTGAATACTATTTGCACCTGCAAACATACCTTTATCGATATACAGGACTTCCACGATATACAGTACTGCATTTTGTAGTGGTTCAGGGAAAGTGAATGTGTCAGTTCCTTCATCATAAAACTGCTGAGCATTGATATAACTTCCTACCAGCGACAATGCTCTGAGGATATATTTCTCTACTGTTGTAACTGGCTCAGTTGCAAGATTTGTCAGCAAAGTATGTTGTTGAATAAAATTTGTCGTGATATTATGATTCATACATAGGTCAAAAAAAATAAACAAAAAGATGATGAGTACTATACCCATCATCTCAAAAAATGAATCTATTAGACAACTATTTACGTTGTTTTTTGTGAACTGGTGGTGTATCCTCATCATCCAAATCCTCATCATCAGATGGTTGAGAATCAGTAAGATAACTAGCATCAACTTGTTCAACTTCCTCCATACAATCTGCATGAAAAGAAATAGGATCAATATCTACTTCCATTCAAGAAGTATAAAACTGATCGTTTACTTGGCAGTCCCTGGTAATACGAATAAGCATATGATACAAGATAGAATAATAAAAAAGAGACAATAATTACTTCGATTTCTCGTTTTGTTTTTCAGGATCAAACTCCTTAATAAATCCAAACTTGAAGTCTTGAGTCAGTTCAAGTTTTTTAATCGTTGCTGGATCATTTGTAGCAAAAATACCATTAGTAAATGAACATAATTTACCATCTGGTCATATAAATGACAATGTTGCATTACGAGAATTTTTGAAATGAATAAGTCACTCCGTATCAATCTTTTGTTTTTTAGTGGATCATGTTTTGATTGTTGGTTCATCGGTTGCTGGAGATGCATCTTGCGATGCTTGATTTTCAGCTTCCACCGCTGTTTGTGCAGTTACCGCAGGTGCAATATCGGCAGGTTTTGTTGTTTGTTGTTTAGTTGGAGCCATAATAATTAACGAGGAAATAAAAGTGAAGAATATAGACTACCATTTAAGATTTTTGATAGTACCATGAGAATATTTACCGTCTTTTACAACCATCGTATATTCTCATCTCAAGATAGCAGTCTGACCATCTTGTCATGGTTGCGTTCCTGGTACAAGTTTCAATCATCTATTGGCATATGGAACTAATGCAATACGATTAATATCAATCAATTCTACAGTATTGTTTGGCATTTTTTCATCTAATAAGATATTTGAAACGATACCTCCAGCAACTGGAATATCAGAAATAAATCTTAATACATAACTACCAGCTTGAGTTGAGTCTTGAGTAATAATTGGGTTATTTCAAGAAACATTGAATCATGAGATTTTTCTCGCTTGATTAATATTACAAACAAGCGTATTTGCTACTCCGCCATCTTCTACGATCAGTTGAACTAGATTATTGATAATAGTTGGGTCTAGCTGATTTCAACCTGCATCAATTACATTACCTCATGACACATCAAGATACTGAAACATACCTCAGAATGTTCCATTTTCTCCCTGTGTTCTTGCAACTCTACGTCATCTTAATGATTGCTCAGACATTTGTTGTCTGATTTTATAGAACGCTCCTTTGAGCTGTTCAGATAAGGTATTAACATTACCATAGATCGCTGAGTTCAATGCAGTGTCAGACAATTCAACAGCATTTCTAAAGATTTGGAAGTGATTGTATTCGTTGACTGGTTGCCATTCATCAACTCAAACGATATTTTTCTCGTTTTCTTGTACCGCTTCGGACATAAGTTTTGCGGTCATTGATGGATCCAATGGATAAGGCATTGTATCTCCATACAGAATACAAATTGCTGTATCAGGAGATATGATTTCTTGAACCTTAACTTGCATATCACCTACATCATCATTGGTACCCGCTCGTACAAACCTAAGAATCATATTAGGTCTCATACCTGCGGTAGATGTAAATGTTAATCAAAATGGAGATCCAGGGCTTGGTAGTGTATAGGTATTAACCGACCATGACATTGGTGTTAGTTGTGATTCAAGCCATTCGTACTTGTTATTTGTACCAGCGGTATAGTTCTGACCATTCCTCAAGAAAATCTCCAAAGCAGAAGATTGCTCTTTCAAAAAGGTAGAAAACAGGTCGTATACCTGTCTTTCACTAATAAGTGATAAATCAAATGATTGATACATAAGTGTGAGTAAAAAAAGATAAAGAGTACATACATTGTTCAGATTACTTCTTAATCGCAGAGCTTATGATGGAACTCAATAGTCCATTGAAGTCTCAGACGCTTTTAGCTTTATCATAGGTGTTAGTATCGTGCTGAGGAATGCTATGACCTCATTTGGGGTCGGGTTTTTTCTCTGCAAATTCTCCCATGAGTTCTTTGAGTTTTGGAAGGGTCTGGAGTTTTTGTAAAGGAGTGAGATTCTCAAGATTTAGTAGATTAGAGAGCTTCATAAACTTCTCATCACCAAGTGTTGTTTTGATGATATTGAGTTCACTCTCCACCACAGTTGTCATCGCAGTATCATATTCTGTGATAACCTGTGTCTGACTCGTGAGGGTTTCAATCTGTTTATTAGCATCATCAAGAAGCTCTTTATACTTACCTTGTTTTTCCAGATTCTTTTTTTCTCTGTCAGCATCCTTCGCTTCAAACTCTTTGACTTTGTTTTCAAGCTCTCTACGTTTGTCAGCCTCTTCCTTCAATCTTCGTGAAGGAACAAGATCTGCATCACTCTTTGGATCAGGTTTTTTATCAGTTCATGCAGGCGGAGTGTCACTTGCAGGGGCTGGGGTTCAGGTTGTATCGGCACCTGTTCCGTTGGGGTTTGTTATATCGTCTGGCATGGATAATAAAGGAAAGATAAAAATATGATGGGATAATAACGAGGATTCAGAAAAGTAAATCTATTGATAATGTTATCTGATTATTTCTTATTTCAAAAATATCACTCGAGGCAATATGCAAACAGTAATAACGGTAAATAATACGATCAATACGAATCATAGAATTCTGAGCAACTTTACTCGAAACTCCTTATTGTTCGTCAGTAGCAATAAGATCAAAACTTCTCTGAATTCTTGATTACTTTTGTTTGGATCAATGATTGCCATTGGATGGTTTAGAAAGTAAAGGTGGTTTGATATTCTGTTGAGAATTATTGAGTTCAATTTGTTTTTGTTGTTTCTCATTTTGTTCTTGTTTGATGCGGTCTACTTCTTGTTGCACCATGGTAGCATCTCGACTGAAGATCTGACCAATTGCTGTTTCTTGAGATACAAGATTGGTATTGTATAAATCAATATACATCTGTGTATTTTGTTGCAGATCTTTGAGCATTGCATCGGAGAATTTGATATCTACTGTATAGTCTCAAGTTATCCCCGCAAACGTCAGTGTTTCCTTCACAAGTTTCCTCAGTGTCAACTCCATCATTCTTTGTTTTCTTTGGATCTTCTTCAAAAATCTAGTGAGTCTAATTCTCAGTGCCTCTACTTTTTCAGCTCCTCCAGTCTCTTCAAATCCAAAGAATGAAATGGGTATTTGAGTAATTGCTCAGATCAGTTTGAGTATCTTATCCACATAGTTCTGAGCCTCAGGAATCAATGAATTATGGTTTTCAATATACTGAGCTGGTTGTTCTCATTGTCTATGTACAAAGACTTCCAGGTTTTGTATTTTCTTTTCTTTGTTTTGTAGTAATGCAGATACTCACTCAGGAAGCGATATCTTACTATTGAGATGTTTGATAAACTGAACTGATATTTGCGTGAATCTATCGTTCACTTCTTCCAACAGATCCAAGACATCTCCATAGTCGCTGATTCATAGGTGTTTACCTCCTATTCTTTTATTATCAAAACGATAGATATTCAGAAATTCTAATGTTTCAGGAGTTGCTAGTTCTTGTTCGAGTGTATATGCTGATCCATCTAATGTAACTGTATACAATCCATACTCGATCAATCGTGATCCATTGTCTAGTTTCGTGTAGGTTTGGATTTTTGCTTTGGATTGAATTGTTGAGTTTAATGTTTCATTGATATGGCTGATGAGGTAGATGATTTTTGGTTGTTCTCCCAAGAATAATCCTTCAATTTGTGGGTAGTAATAATCATAAGGTATCTCTTCTATCACAATCTCTTCATTGTCATCTTTTCTGGTTCTTAATACCGCATAGCCATAGATTCAGACATTGAGTGCGATATTATAAATCAGTTCATCAAAATTATTATCATGAGCTATCTCGTCTCGTTTTGCTTTGGCTTGTTCATTATTGATATCAATTTGGATACCATCGCCGATTAGATAGTCGGCAGTTGTATTTGCCATGAGTGAAAGTAAATTCACTGACAGATACAAGTATTCATCTTTGGTGTTGTTAGAACTCAGGTATGATTTAATATTGAAAACCTGTGCCTTGAAAGTTCCCAAGACAAAATGACTCGTTTGATTGGTGTAGATTTTATGAAAAGTAGATCTATGTTTGATCTCATTCGTTATTATAGGATCCAGGTTGATTGATTGTTGCATATGACAAAGTGCAGTGCATAAAGATTATATGATGTATATTCTTTGTCATAAAAAATCAGTCTATTGAGTTATTGATTTACTCTGATTCGTTTTGCAATGCTCGACTCATATCATATGCTAGTTCCTTTCTCATTTGATAACAAATAGCATCTGCCATAATTGCATCATCATGAGTTCCTTCCTGAGCTTCAGGTTTATGTTTTTCATTATAGATAAATGAATACATCTCGGTTCTGAGTCTTTCATCGACCTGGGTAATAAATCCACGCCTGATCGCTTCCTCATATTCATTGATCATGAGCGGTCTTGTTTTAGTATTCGTTTGTCGACCATATTTCCTGGTTGGTTGATTAGAAATTTTATCAATCGTTCTCTCAGCATACAACATCGAATACCAATGATAATCTTTGGCTTTAGTAATCGTGGTCAGTCCCGTATTATTCCTTTCAATACCAATAATACCTTTGTAGCCTAGCTCTATCAGCCTATCAATAACTTCACAAAGCATATCGGGAGGTATGGTTCCATAGTAACAAGCGAGCAGATTCAAGTCTTGATCTCTGACTTTGATACAAGAGTTATCACCATCTTTTCCTCACTCTGCCGTATCAATACCATATAAGCAGTTGTCTTTGGGTGGTGCATAGATTCTGAGTTTTGCAATCTTCTCATCTTCTTTGTATGGCAAGATAGAGAGATTTTTCACAAGTTGCAATGAAAATACCGTATCACCAGTTGTAAGAAATGCCTCCTCAGGTGTTGATGGATATTCTTGAAATACATCTCTGCCGAGGATATCGTATTGTTGTAAGTATCGTTTTTTCTGTTCATCATCAAGATCCAATGCATCAAGATGAGCAAGTTCAGCTGGTAGTTTAATGACTTCTTTTGGTTGCAATGTTACTCTATATTCATCTGCAAACCATCGACCAATAAAAATGGTTTTGAATTCTCCATCGTCCCTTCCATAGTATTTGTATCGCATTTCATAGAAGTAGTTTCCTACTCCATTGGCTGTCGTTTCAATCACGATATCACTTTGCTTAGGCATAGATGGTAGAGTTCCTGCCATCATTTCTCTTGCATCAGTTCTGAAGGCAAGCTCTGTGATATGAAGTTTACTTGGTGTCCCCGATCTACTGTCCAGTGATACTTGAATCTTGGAGTTATTGTTTGGGAAATAGAGTTCATTCACATTATCATATTTTGGTTTGGGTTTGTATCGGATCCCTTTATCCGTTTTCAATGCTTCAGGAACTTTCTGATAGGAGTATTTTACTTTTTGGAAGATCTCTTTTTGTTTTTCTCTATTATGTGCGGTGATCACGATGTTTTGATTGGTTTTCAAAATACAGTCATCAAGACCATCGAGTAGTCTATCAGTAGTGACTCCAAGTTGTCTAGCTTTCAAGATAATCAATCTGACATATCCATACTGTTCCTTGAGTTCTCTCATATAGGCATTAAGTTTTTCTTGTGCTTGGTTTCTTTTGAAAATAATGGTTTGAGCATTCTTATCGACAATATTATACAGATGAGATAAACGCCAGGATTTAGAGAGGAGCTTTGGACTGTTAGTCGTCATCCAGCTCATCTTCTGAAGGAATAAATACTTGTTCGGTAATATTATGATTTTTTGTAAGTGTTGTTGGTTCTCCTAACTCTCTTTTGACGATACTGAGTAAAATATCGATCTCCCTGGCGAGGATATCTTGTGCATTATGTTTGGCGAGATGGACTATTTTTTTATTAATCAGAATGAAGAGTGCCTTTTTGGATTTGATGAGTTCAGCAATATCAATACCCAGTTGTTCTTCTGTTTGTTTCTTGATCTCATCAGCTATTCACTTCTTGGCATCATCCAGTAAATATTCCAGTTTTTTCATCATAATTTGTTTCTCTTCAGCTCGTCATTTGGTGGCTTGTTTCCAGTTCCCAGGCAGGGATTTTGGTTCTTTTTGTAGTGATTTTGTATTTTCTTGTTTTTCAGGTGCCTTTTGAGTGCCTTTCAGGTGCTCTTTGTAAAAATCAAAAACCGTGAGATGATCTCACTGAAGGAATGATATCTTGAGTTGTGGTCGATTGTATTTCATATGGTTTGAGAAATTGAAGTGGTAATCTATTGCTGATTATCTTCTTTGAGTGTGAGTAATAGTTTGAGATCAATCTCACGATTAAGACATTCAATAGGTATTGCTCATTTAGTATAAGCGTAGTATCTTTCCACGATTACTTGTGCATATTTTTCATCCAATTCCATCGTGTAACAGATTCTGTTTGTCTTTTCACAAGCGATCAATGTGCTTCAAGATCAACCAAAAAGATCCAAAACTCTGTCTCCTTTCTTGCTAGAGTTTGTTATTGGATAGGTAATGATATCAATCGGTTTCATCGTAGGATGAAGATCATTTTTAAGTGGTTTATCAAAATTCCATACCGTAGTTTGTGATCTATCAGTATACCAATTATGTCCTGCTGTTGGTTTCCAACCATATAAGATTGGTTCATGTTTCCAGTGATAATCCTGCCTTCCCATCACCAGTGCATTTTTTACTCGTATCAGACACTGAGCTAATTTGAATCCTGCATCAGTGAATGCTTTTCTAAAATTTTCTCATTCAGTATCTGCATGAAAAATATAGACACTTGCTCCATCTTCTTGAACCATATACATATTAGTAAATGCATCATAGAGAAATTGGTAGAAGCTATCCTTACTCATATCATCATTTTGGATTTTCATACCCGTACTTCATTCATAGTTTACATTATAGGGTGGATCGGTAATAATCAGATTAGCTTTTTGATCTTCCATGAGGAGTTGCACTGTTTCCAGGTTTGTTGCATCTCAAACTACAAGTCTATGGTCTCATAGCTGGAAGACATCTCACTGTTGCACTCGAGGTTTTTCTGAAATCTCAGGTGCTTGATTTTCTTGTTCTTCATCTACCTCCAAGAGATTATCAAGTCATAGATCAAGATCATCAAAGAGGTCATTGAGTTCAGGATCATTAAGTTCAGCAAGTTCAATCTTGAGGTTTTCAATATCTCGGTCAGCAAGTTCAGCGAGTTTGTTATCCAAGATACGGTATTTCTTTTTTTGAGTATCAGTAAGATCTGTAAATTTGAGCACTGGTACTTGAGTCAGTCACATCTTCTTACTTGCTATCCATCTACCATGACCTGCAAGAATGATATTGTGTTCATCGATAAGAATTGGAGATCTGAATCAGCACTCAGTAATACTATTAATAATAGCATTAATCTGATCATCAGGATGAATCTTATTGTTGAATTGATAAGGAATAAGCTGATCAGGAGATAGGTTCATATATTCTCATTGATCAAAAGTAATATCCTGACCTAGGTCGGAGGTTTGATTTTCTTTTTCAGTGTTTATGTTTTCAGTGGTAGTTTTCTTTTTCATATCATCAAAAAAACGAGATAAAAGCTATCCCGTTTGTATGCATTTTGTGGTTTTCTCAATCTATTAGGAGTCTCTAGGGTTACCTCACAGGAGATGGCTTTGTTGTTTCAGCTTATCTTTAATATTCTGAAGTGTTACTTTCATAGCTTGTGGAGAGATTCCATGGATTCTGGCGAGATCTTGGTTTTTGGTAGTGGATCCATCTCGTTCATACAAATACCAGGTATCAATAAAGAAATCTTGAATCGCTCTATGAAGTTCATCACAATGTCTACGATCACACAGATCTATAGCAAGTTTAGATTCAATAAGCACTCCATTGATGTTGTAAGAAAGTAGGACATCTTTTTCTTGAATTCCAAAAGCAATCTTGCCTTTAGTGTAGAGTTGATGTATATTTTTTTCGTGAATATATCTGAGTAAGTGATGAAAAGCATCTGCATAAATTCTATATTGAGTGGTATATTCACTCAAGGGCTTCCTTCATCTTTTTTGCATAAGTATATAATACAGAAAATAAAAAAGCGTTTGAGGAGGCGAAATAACCCTAATTAGGATTACTAAGCACGTTTCCACAAACGCTTATTTTTTCTGTATGAAAAATATATAGTGGTTTAGGATTGTTTTTCAATCTTTTTATCAAGATTTTTTTATCAAGATTTTACAAAAATCCTAAGATTTATTTAAAAAATCCTTGAGTCAAGTTCTGTCAATATGAAAAACATAATAATATTTGAAGTAAAATTGAATTACGAAAATGATAACTAATGTATTGCAAAAAAATAAAAAAGAAAATGAAACTCAAATTTAATTTATTATATTGTTGATGCCTGTATTTAACGTCAGGATTTTTACTTCATATTCACTCTGCAATGAAAAACATTCCACCAATCCATGCGTCCGCATTTACGGAAAAAAAAATTTGCCTCGGAGAATCTGAATATTAGAAAGGAATTGTTAGTTTCACTCTCGGAAGCAAAGGTACTTCTTTGAACCACTTGAACGAAATTTACTGACGAACAAATACAGAATTTATCGGAGTTTTCCGAACACTTAGGACTCTATCTTGTAGAAATGTATATATCTTGAAAACTAGCTTAGTAATTGACTTGCAATAAGATACAATAATAGTTATATCAAAAAAGGAAGGTGCGGGAAACCCTATACCTCCTGTGATCCTTATTTGGTATGCGACACCAAATTCTGGTTTTATATAACACAGGATTTTTATTTCTTTAAGCTCATTTTTCCATGTATAATAAAAACCCCTTCCAAAACAAGAACGCTGGTTCTGATGTGAGAAAGGTAGCTTTGATCTACTGTCGTGTGAGTTCTAAACGTCAGGCAGAGGAAAGATTCTGAATCGAAACACAGGAAGCCATGTGTAAAGAACGATGCGAGAGAAACGATGTCATCGTTGCAAAGGTTATCAAAGATGGATGAGTATCCTGAGGAACCTTTGAAAGAGATTGATTTGATGAAGTATTGGATATTTTGGATAAACAAAGAAAAAGAACAGAAAAAGCATTGAAAAACAAAAGTAAGACAACGAGCGGTAAATGATCAGCAAATGAAGCTGAGAATATTTCTGAGGACGGTACTATGCCGTTTATCACGCATTTTGTTTGCGTTGATAATTCAAGAATCTCAAGAAATGACAACATGGGTGAAACACTGATGATGACAAATATGATCAGAGAAGCCTGATGTGAAATTTTATACACTCTCTATCCCGTAGATTACAACACGAGTGCCTGAATGCTCCAGGAAAACATCCTCTATGCTTTCGCAGCATTCGAGAGAAGGAACACGAGAGTCAAAGCAATGAACGGTATGAGAGCAAGACTGTATGATGGACATCGACCATTTGGTTTGGTGCCAATCGGCTACATGAGACAGAAGGAATGAAAAAACAGTATGGTTGTTATTCATCCCACCAAAGGACAGCTTGTCAAAGAAGCCTTGGAAATGTATGCCAACGGGATCTTAGAATCAGAATCAGCGGTATTCAGGTATATGAAAGACAAAGGCATGAAAAGCAATAGTACTCAAAACACCCAGTGAGTATTATACAAAACAATCGTTGAGACATTATTTGGAGAAAGCAGACTGTATTTTTATGCAGGATTTATTCATCATCCCAAACGAGATATTAACGAGCTCATTCCAGCAAAGCATGAGGCTTTGATTTCTATGGAAACAGTCAAAAAGATTATGAACAGAAGATTTGCTGATAAATATATCGGCAAGACTAAACTAAAAGATAATCCTGATTTTCCATTGAAGGATTATATTCATTGCGGACATTGTGGGACAAAAATTTCAGGATACCGATCTCAATGAAGGAATCAAAAATATCCATATTACGGTTGCACCAATAAGAAAGATAAGAATAGATGGCAAGTTGCAAGAGATACGATTCACTCACAATTTGATCAATTACTAGGCACCTTAGATATCAACGAAGATACATGGAACCTGCTCGAAGAGACAATTAAGCGTGTTTGGAAAAAAAGATATGAATTCCAAGAATTAATGATTGTTGATAAGAAAAAAGCACTAGGGCAAATTGAAAAACAATTAACGAGCGTCAGACAAATTATGGTAAAAACAGAAAACACTAATCTCATAGAAGATATGGAGAAAGAGTGGGAATTATTGCGTATTGAAAAAGAAAAGATTAAGGAGGAAATTAAATCAAAGGAGTTTATGTCAGAGCAAGAACTACAGGAGTGTTTGGTTCAAGCAAAAGCTATCTATCTTTCACCAAAAAAGGTGCGGGAATTATCTAATAATGAATTGAGAAAACAAATGGTACATGTTTTGTTTGGGGATAAACTTTTGTATGAGAAGGAAAATGGGTTCCGCACCGCCTGAAATTCGCTTTACCAAGCGGTCAATCTGCTCATTCAGAGTACTGATTTTTTAGTATAGTCCCTAAACAAAAAATAACCCCTCTCCGCACCGCTTTAGACGGCTTGGGGAGCGGGTTATTTCTATGTAATAACCATTGATTTCATTTAAATTGGGTTTACAGGGATTCGAACCCTGGACCAAAGGATTAAGAGTCCTGTGCTCTACCAACTGAGCTATAAACCCACAATCAAATTTATTAATAATATAAGAGAGTTCAGAAAGTGTATCTAAGCTACAAATGCATTATATTCCTAATTTTTAACAATTGTAAAGTGTCAAAGTATTGAAAATTAGATAGTGTAAGATGTAGTTAAAAAACCTCTATTTTCAAGTTGAATATTGTGAAAAATTAACTACAGTGGGAAAGAACATATCGGCATACAAGCGCTAAGAATTTTTTTTAGTTTAGCTTAGTTTCTTGGAAAGCCACAGCTTTTAACACTTTTTGGCGAATAATTAGATGAAATTATATACTAAGAAGCAGTTGTACATTGATGAAACACAATCAAATTTTAGTTACTATAAGGAATTTGAGAATGGACTCGTTCTCAAAGCTGAAATTATATGCTATTACGGAGAATATACACAATATCAAGAAAACCTTATCAAAGAAGCTTTTGAAGAACTCGAACTCGAAGCTCAAAACGCCAAATTTAGTGTTATTAAGTTTAAATCATATTTTGAATTAGCCATCCAAGAGCTCAATAGTAAGCTTGCAGTTTTCGCAGAAAAACTCAGATTATTCCAAAAAATAGAAATTAGAGGTTTCATAGAATTTTTCTTGGATAACTATTATGTGTGTTCTGTGATTGGAAACGGATCATTAATTATTTTCCGTAAAGGTTCTTTGTATTACTCTTTACATAATGATGCAACTAATAATAAAAAAATAGATTTATTTGCAGAACTTGTGGAAGGAGACTTGAATAACGGAGATGAAATTATTTACTTTGCAAATAATATTAGTTATTTTACAGATGCTGAGGATTTTGCATACATAGGAGAAATAAACGGAACTGATGAAAGAACTATAGTTCAGATTATAGAAGATATGCTCAATGAAAGAACAAGTCTTGATTCTATAGGGATGATTCATCTTGATTTTATCAAACTTGACGATCAATCGATAAATATAGGAAGTGGAAATTCAGTAAGCGATTACGTAGATAGATTCCAATACTTCTTCAAAAGAAGAAGGTATGCAATGAGTTTGATTGGATTTGGAGCATTGATGTGTTTGTTGGTAGGTCTGTTATTGTCCAATTTTTTCACTTCCAGTAACGGAATAAGAATTTCCACAACAGATACAAACTCTGAAGAGTATTTTTCACTTGCTTCCATAAAAAAAGAAATTGAAGACTTCAAGATTCTTGATCCTACTTCCACAGAAAAATACACTATTTATAAAAAGTTGGAAAATAAAATAAATCAATTAGAGAAGGAAGGGAAACTTCCTTTGGATATCAAACAACTCAAAAATATGCTTCAAGCCGAGTATCAAGCAGGATTCAATATTGAGACCATCGAACAGCTTGATGATTGGACGATTACTTTCAATAGTAGCGATACTCTAGATATTGGAAAACCAAAAGCTTTGTTTGCGAGCAATCAGCTCTCCATCATAGGTGACCAAGGAGTAATCATTGGTGCTACCAGCAATGAAAATAGAGGAATTACTCAAAAACTTGGTTTAGAATCAAGAATAGAGGGATGTACTCCAAATCTCCAAAACAATGGTCTACTCTGTTTTGATAATGGAAATAGGATTTATAATCTGACAAAACAAAATATCCAAACTGCTTCTATCTGAGGAGCTGGATCTTCAGGAGAATTTGAAAAACAAATTACTCAAATAGGAACTTTTGGAAGTAGTAATATGTATCTATTGGTAAACAATAAATCTCTCAACAGCGCAGGAACTTACATCTTGAGATATCCTCTTATTCCAGGGACTAGAGAGTCGTTCAAAGAACCTCTCAATTATAGTTTTGCAAATGGATTTAATCCTGGGTCAATCTCAAGCATGAGTATTGATGGATCCTTCTTAATATGGGCTCCAGGAGACCAATCACTCTACCAAATGCGAAGAGATGGAACTGCTTCACAAAATAGAAAAATTCCATTGGAGGGAGGGCAAGATTTGTATACGACTGATCCTGTAGCTACAGGCTCTAAAGCTTTACCAACTACCACTCCTACAGGAGTAAAAGTAATAAGCTATGCAAGTAGCAACTACGTTTATCTTTATCAACCTACTAAACGTGTGCTTCTTATTTATAAGTCCGCACCCAATAAAACTTCTGAGGGAAGTAAATATAACTATAGTCTCAAATATCTTTTTGCTATACAATTACCTAAAGCAGAAATCTTAGATGTAGCAGTAAGTGATAGTTCCAAACCTCAACTCTCTATCCTTACCAACCAAGGAGTAGCAAATATCAAACTCTATGATTATATAGAGAGTTATGAATCTACTCTGGCATCAAATCAGCAAGCGGCTAATCGCTAATCCCTAAATTATCCTCCAAATGATATATACTCGATATGAAAATGATTGGTTTTATTATATATGGAAACCGCATAACATAGCGACTACTTTTGGTAACCAAGATTCTTTTTTGGAAGAATTAATTAAGAATAAATGACCTGAAATAAGACAACTACAAGAAAACCGATCGCAAGCTGGAGAAATCTATTTTCATGCTATACAAGAACTTGGACTTATTAATAGATTAGACAATCAGACAGCTGGATTGCTCTTTTTCTCCAAAAATCAGAATATTTTTGATATATATAAAACACTTCAAAATGAAGGAAAAGTAGATAAGGTATATTATGCAGATCTGCATGGTCAACTTGACATCTCTAAGTTTAAATCAGCTAAAATCTCATTTGAGATAAGAGAAGGAAAGATCAATATCAGCTCTCCTATCTATCATCACAAAAGTATTCCTACTAAGATGACCTTAGATAAAAAACATCAAAGAGGAAAAGCACATGAAGTAGAAACTCTCATAGAACCATTATACTACAACTCCCAGACCAATTCCACCACTTGCAAGATACTCATCAAGAAAGGTATACGTCATCAGATTAGAATTCATACTGCCAGTATGGGTCATCCTGTAGTAGGAGATAAACTCTACTGTCCTAAGACTCTTAGATCTGAATATACAAAATCTAATACTATGCACCTGCGATCTGTAGGAATAGAAATAAAAAAATAATCTGATTATAATTTATATCTTCTTATCACACTATGCGTCCCAATCTTTATGATTATCTCAAGGTTATTGCAATTGCTCTTATGATTGTAGATCATATTGGATATTTTCTCTATCCTGATATTATGGAGCTGAGAATGATAGGAAGATGGTCATTCCCATTATTTTTTATGTTGATAGGTTGGAATAAGTCAACTCGTATTGGAGCTGGACTGATATTTTGTGCAGTAGCAGTTCAAGGAGTCTTACGAGGAGTAAGTTTTTTTAAAGGATATGACTTACGACAACTCAATATATTACCTGCTGCTATACTGGTAAAACTCTTGATCGGCGTACTGCAATCTTTCTCAAAATGGGTGGTTCGCAAAGGAACTGGAGTTACCAAACAAGCGATCGATATTTACAGTTATGGACTGGGAACTAAGGTATTGGATGCGATGGATACAGTTCCAGGAGTAAAGACTATCAAAAAAACTACCCTCTACTATCTCCTCAGAATCTTATGACTATTGGGTATAGTGGCTCTCATGGTGGGATTATATTTCCTTATTCCAGTAAGTAAAATATACATTGAATACGGAACCATGACTCTAGGAATGGCTCTTCTGGGGTTGACCATCAGACAGTACAAGTCATGGCGACGAATACTCTGGTTACCTATGGCACTAGGATTTTTGGGACTCAAATCGGTAAATAGTGCATT
The DNA here is from genome assembly GCA_964455295.1 of uncultured Candidatus Peribacteria bacterium. GTDB lineage: Bacteria > Patescibacteriota > Gracilibacteria > Absconditabacterales > Absconditicoccaceae > CALMFT01. Next base: position 921 of record CAYVXG010000016.1, on the reverse strand, counting down.
CCCATTTTCAAATACTCAACGAATAGTGGCTTACATCGGATGGATAGCAGGGATGATCAGTATACGAACACTTTCTTATAAGAATTACTCCATGAAAAAATTTGCTTTGCGAGATTCTTTTGTGCTCTTTTTGAGCAAATATGCAGTGTGGATTTATGTTCTCCATTTCTTAGGATTATTAGTACGAATAGTGATTAAACAATCAACTCATACCCCAGCCTAAATTTGACAAACGCTTCTTGTCTGATTATTATAATGTAATAAATAAAATATTTTATTATCTTTGATAATCAGATGAATACGATTGCAAAATATTTTCTTAATACAGTTTTAGGATTGGAACATCTCGAAGTAGAAATCAATTCCGAAGGGATTAATGGTGGAGATAATTCACAATATGATGGAAATAAAATCAACAAGAGATACCAATTTGCAAAAGAGATTTCACAAAAAGATGCAAAAGATGCTATTGGTATTTTGGGAGAGAATGTAAAAGGGTCTATCATGAGCGGAAACGAAAGAAAGACTTT
>CAYVXG010000016.1:0-343 GCA_964455295.1 uncultured Candidatus Peribacteria bacterium | reverse complement strand
ATGTAAATTATAAACAAATAAGAAAAAGTTATCTTGCTTCTTCTGAAGGGAAAAATTTTGATAAAAGTAAAAACAATTTTGTAAATGTTGTAAGTTGGAAACTCACCCAAACATTGGGAGATGTGTTAAAAGATGCAGATATATTAGCCACTTATAATGCAATAGGAAACAAAGAGGATAAATTTTTATTCTTAGTAGGTTTATATCAAATATTAAGTAACGACTATGAGCAAGGAGCAAAGAAAAATTATGATAAGGTAGATGAGAATGATAAAAGAATTAGTGGAAGTAAAATTGATTTTAATCTTGTAGATTTTATTGCTGGTCCTGTATTACTCAGCTC
>CAYVXG010000015.1:17784-19254 GCA_964455295.1 uncultured Candidatus Peribacteria bacterium | reverse complement strand
AGGAAAGAAATAGATAAGCTGAAAGAAAGAAAAGTAGAAGGAGTTGCGCTTATCCAAAAACTGATGATGAGAGGATATACTTTACAGGAAATAAAAAAGTGTATTAAAACTAATACACCCGATGAATAATTAAATTTTAATACTGAAAAATATTATAATCCAACTCTTGTAAATAACTTATCAAGCTTTATATTAGTTCTAGGAGTAGCTGTTTGAAGACTAGAAATGTCAGCTAAGGTATTAAGTTTATATTTGAGTAAAGCTATATCTGAGATCTCACGACTATATTCTTGATATTCTTTTACATCAGTGTCCGTTTGAAATCCTAGATTTCTCAAAGTTTTAAACATCCATCCCCATGCGTATCTTTCTCTCTTAGATTTTTCTGAAAAAGAATGTTCTTCACAATAATCTAATAAAACATCATTAGTAGTGCTTCATACAGGTGTCACCAAATCATCATATATATTTTTTAATTTTTTTACACTTTCCTGAAAATTAGGATCGTTCGCATGTCCTAATTCATGTAACAAGAAAGCTAATCCTCCATTTTTTGATAAAACTTCCTTAGACATATATACTATATTTTCTTCAGGATCAAAAAAACAAGCTTGTGGACCATAAAGATCTAAATATTTTTCTTTATCTCTAAAGTTTTCAAAGCTATAAATTTTCACCCCCGAGGGAATAAATTTATCTAAATAAATTTTCTTATCTTTGATAATTAAAGAAAGTTGAGTTAACTCACCATCTATGGATTCTTCATAGTTAATTTTTCCTAAAGATATATTTCAATCTAGCATTTCATCTTGGTATTGATCAAATTTTTTACTCATCTCATCAAGATAATCTAATTCATTTTCACAATACTTATCATAGTAATATCAATGTTGACGTATATTTTCCAAAACTATAGAAATATATTTATTAGTAGTTATTTTATCTTGATTACTAAGTTTATTAATTATAGGCGAGGAAGCAATTTTTTTCTGTTTGTTATTGAAAGCATCAAAAATCTCTTCAGTTTGGTTATTTCCAACTTCTTTATTACTTTTTAATTCAGGGGAAAGTGGATTTATTTCTGACATTAATTAAAACATTTATTTAAATCAATTTCTTTTTCTTATAACTTCTAATTGTTCCGTTGTTTTATCAAAAACCTTACCCAGTAGTTCATACCAAACATCATCTTTATATAAATCACTCTGATTCTCTCTTTTGATATTGAATAAGGAACATAGTGTAATAATACCAATATCTTTATTATCATGAAAAATTTTGAACATTTTTTTTCTCCATCTTGCACCTTTCAGCAATAAAACCTCTAAAGCTTTTTGTGGGTCTGTGTTGTTATCAACAGTTCAGTAAGTCTTAATGATCAATTCTTTGTAAGTATTTCTTATTAGTTCTGAAATTTGTTCCGTTGTTTTATCAAAAACCTTACCCAGTAGTTCATACCAAACATCATCT
>CAYVXG010000015.1:16060-17684 GCA_964455295.1 uncultured Candidatus Peribacteria bacterium | reverse complement strand
ATAAAACCTCTAAAGCTTTTTGTGGGTCTGTGTTGTTATCAACAGTTCAGTAAGTTTCAATTATCAAGTCTCTAGCAATCTCACTTGTTAATTTAATTCTTTTAAGAGAGTTAGTTTTTTCTTTCTTTGTTTCTGATTCTTTATTTTTTTCGCGTGACATATCTTCTTGTGTTTCAGGACGATTCTCTTGAGTAAGGTAATTCAAAATAACAGTTTTTCGATCTGTAAGTCCTTGAGGATTAAGTTCTAGAGGATCTTTATAGGAGAAAAATTTCACTCTTGGATGGTTTACTGCACGGTGATCTGATTTTTTGTAGGTGGTGAGTTCTTCTTTTGTGAGATGTCCCTCAGTGATATAACTTGCTTGTCCATAAAGATTATTGATATATAGAGTTTTGGGATAGGGAGTAGTAAGTTTGAAAACAATATATGATTTTTTTCTCATACTACGAGGATCTACTTTACCCTGTAGTGGACGATCTATGAGTTGTATATGAGGGTTTTCTTTGAGGATTTGTAGCACTAAAGAATATTTATCAAATTCTCTGGTATGTTGTTCTGGATTTCGATTTCAGTTAGCAAATCCTGTTTGGGGTTTTATTTCATCAGGAGGAAGTATAATGTCATCAATAAATTCTATTTCAGGGGAAATATTTTCTCATACTGATACTGATGATTGATCTTTCTTGCTAATGTTCTGTAAAAAGAGCTTTAAAGTATGGAAATTTAAGTTCTCTTCAGGAATTTGTAGGTTATTATCCTTGTTTGCTTGAATGAGTAATGCATGTTCTATGTTCATAAGATTTCTTCCTATTTCTGAGGATATTGAATAACTTGTAGTAGAATTTTTTCGATCTTGCTTTATCACTTCTAGATATTCCATAATGAAAGATGTTCCTAGTTCGGGGTGACGTAGAAAGTCTTTTATGGAGTCTGATATTTGTTGTTGGGTGGTGTATAAAAGATCCATTGAATTAGTAGAGTGATTATTTCAGTTTTCTAATGAAGATAATTTTTGTTTATCCATAAATCAGCTTATTTATTAATAAATATCCTATCCTCCCAAACTTGCACTGTCAATTACTGATCCGATCATCCCAAATACTGAAACTACGATCATCATAATCACAAAACCTACAAATATAATAAGGATTGGCTCGATAACCTTACCAAGGTCATTGAGTCCTTTTTCTAAATCTTGTTGGTACAGAGTAACAATGTTGGTAAGAGCAGCAGGTAAATTAGCGGTACTTTCACCCACTTTAAGGAGAAGTAATGAATCTGCAGGAATAATATTGGTATGGAATGACATATTTTGATACATGGTTTCACCCTTTTTCACACCCTTCAGAACATCATCAATCATATCTTGATATTGGGGTACTTTCATAATAGTTTTCATAAACTGGAGAACTTCTACATAATTCATTCCAGATTGGAGGAGGAGTCTCATATAACGGAAGAATCTAATCATATGATAGTATCTTACCATCTTTCCAAAGGCTGGAGCATCAAGAATAAACTCATATCGTTTTTTCTTTCCATAGTCGGTAGAGAAAAAGAATACTGCGATCACTGCAAATAACAAGAATACTATAATAATTCCTTGTACATTATTACTCAC
>CAYVXG010000015.1:6518-16050 GCA_964455295.1 uncultured Candidatus Peribacteria bacterium | reverse complement strand
TGTGTATACCAAGGGATTACTACATCAAAATCTTCTACAAGACTAAAGATCTGTGGAAGAGCATACACAAAGAGGAAAAATACGGCTACGATTGATAAAGTAAGGAGAATAACAGGATAAATCATAGCAGAAGTATATTTACCTTTGATGGTACTCAAAAATTCATACTCTTCTGAAAGAAATCTCAACACACTCACGACTTCACCACTACCCTCTCCTGATCTGATAACATTCACATCGCTATCATCAAAATACTGAGGGTGTCTCATCATACCACGACTCAAACTTTCTCCTGATTTGAGATTTTCATACAAACTTGCTGATACTTTTTTTACTGCAAAATTTGGAGAAGTATCTCCGATGGTCTGTATTGCTTCCACGATACTCACTCCACCATCCAGTAGATAAGCCAATTCTTTGAAGAAGAAAATCTTATCCTTCGTACTAAAATTGGATACATCGCGTGAATTGATAAATCTGAGAATAAGCTGATCAAACATAATACTCTAAGTATATTCAAAATGGTTATTTCTGTCAAATACTATTTTTTTGACAAATCCAAGTCATATAGATATAATATACTATGTTTATTTTATAAATAATACATCTTGGAAACACTTGATACTAATCAACAGCCTATAAATGGAGATATTGCAAGTCAACAAGCAAATTTTATTCAAAAGCAAAATAAAGTTGCTGAGATAAAGTACAAAATTTTTGCATTTGTTCTCTTTATCTTGTGTATATGGTTCTGGTGATCACTTGAGACTAAAATAGCAGAAGTAGATGCACTTCATACCAACATTTCTGATATAAAAAATACCAACCAACTCTTAGATATCAAAATAAAAAGTGATCAGACAAATAAAAAAATAATCTGATTAGCAAAAGAACAGTACGATCTTATCGTAAACTGTATCAATAAGAGAATCTGTAGTGGTATTACTACTAACAAAGAAATTAGTGCCAATCTTGATAATCTCAGAACATTTTATCTTACCAATAAACTTGAAGGTACTAAAATGTCTATTGATCAAAAACTTGTACTCAAAGCCATTGACGATTATCTCCTCAAGAAAGATGGAAATAGTATTGGACAAATCCAATCCATCACGTATGGTGAGCAAGTAACAGTAAACGAAGAAAAAGGAATATTCAAGCTCCCTATCAATGTACAAATCGAATTCTTTAATAAAGATGAATTCGTTAATTATATTCTGAATACTGAAAAGTACTTAGATCCCGCTCTCAAATATCGTGTTTTCTTCAGAATTGTGAGCATGAACTATAATATTGCAAACTATGAGAGCCTCCAAAAAGTAACCATGCTCATGGAAGTTTACTATTATAGATAATAACAAAAACACTATCCTAGTACGGGATAGTGTTTTTTCTTAACTAAAATTCAGATTATCTTTTCTTCATCTTAAATTTACTATTTGGTACAGCAGCAGATTCTCCATCCTTTTTCTCTTCCCAAGGTCTATATACCATTACGATACTATTATTAGTGATCTGAGCAAGTGTAGCCTCTGGTTCATCAAGTTTCATAGTATCATTATGAAGAGTTTTAAGTTCATCGTTATCGAGTTTCACACGGATATTTCCTTCATTGATTGGCAAAGCTCCCAACATTGATTCAGTACGTTTGATAGTAGCACTTAATTGCCCAGCTTTTGCTCTACGTGAGAACTTCAGATCATCTATATTAAGTAAGAGAGCAGAGTTATTCGAGTATACTAAGATGAATTCTTCGTCAGTGTATCTAAACATACTTGCTACATTATCACCCTCTTTAAGATCAATAGCTTTTACACCCGCAGCACCCTTTCACATTGGTCTTAGTTCTCCTTCTGAGAATAATAACAGTTGTCCTTGTTTAGAGATAATTCCAAGATGTTCATTATCCTTGGTAGGAACTACAGAAGTAATACGTTCATTTTTCTCCAATGCCATAATTACTGTTGGGAATTTTTTGAAACTAAGAAGAAGATCTTTTTTAATCTTTTTGAGTGTATTATCATTACTAAGCATACACAAATAGTCATAATCATCTTCCATAGTTTCACATAATACCACTTTACCTTTGAGATTCCAGAATTTAACTGGATCAAGTGGGTCTGATTTTGGAGTATGAGATGGCAAATCTTTCAATCTTTGGATCACAAGTTCTCCGATATCTGTAATAACAATGATCTTATCTTGATTGTTGGTATAGACCATGTGAACAGTCTCTTCTGCTATATTCATTATTCTACTTTGATAAATAATCTTTATCTTACTTTCATTATCGATAAGACAAATTACATCTTCTTTTTTGAGGTCTTGTAATTTAAGAAGTTTTTTGAAATCTCCAGACATATTTCCTACATCATCACTAATTTCTGTTCTTCTTGGGTCTGCAAATTTATTTTTTACCTCTACAAGTTCTTCAGTTACCACAGCATCAAGTCTTTCAGGATTATTAATAATCTGATTTAATTCCGCAATAAGAGCTTGTTTTTCTCAGATTTCATCAAGTACTTTTTGAATTTCTAGTCCTACCAATCTTCCCAAAGTAAGTTTGAGAATAAAATCAGCTTGAGGTTCCGTAAAATCAAAATCTTTCATCAATCTTTCTTTAGCTTCGTCTGTTGTCTCACTTGATCTAATAAGAGCAATAATTGCATCAATAACATCAATTGCTCTCTTGAGACCTTCTAAGATATGAAGTCTATCTTCAGCTTTTGCTAATTGGAATTTTGATCTTCTGAGTACTACTATTCTCCTAAAATCTATAAACTCTTGGAGGAGATCTCTAATATTGAGTAATTTTGGTTGCATTCCATCTTCCACCAAAGTCACATTGTTTACTGAGAAAGTAGTTTGTAAGCTTGTATATTTGTATATTTGTAATAATATTTCTTGAGGATTAAACCCTTTTTTAACCTCTATACTAACTCTAATTTGATTGTTTGCTGATTCATCAATAATATCAGTAATTCCTTCTATCTTTTTATCTCCAACAAGTTCTCCTATTTTTTCCACTATTGCCGCCTTATTTACTTGATAAGGAATTTCATCAATAATAATGTGAGATCCATTTTTTCCTTCTTCAATATGAGTCTTTCCTCTCATTATGATACTTCCTTTTCCTTTGCTATAGATATCTTTAATATTCTGACTATCGAAAATTATTCCTCCTGTAGGAAAATCAGGACCTTTAATAACCTCCATAATTTCATCAATTGATAATTCTGTGCTTGTTTCTGTGATTTCTTCTTCTATTGTTTCTTCTTCTCCTGCTTCATTTACACTAGTAGAAGTTTTAATTCTTGTTACTTCAATAGGATTTCTTGCTCTTTCAAGCATCAATAAAATTACTTCTATCACTTCCCCAAGATTGTGAGGAGGCATATTGGTAGCCATACCTACAGCAATACCCATTGTACCATTACAAAGGTGATTTGGAAATCTTGTAGGTAAAAATCTTGGCTCTATAGTACTATTATCATAATTTGGTCTTCGATCCACAGTATCTTCCTTGATATTTTCAAGCATATATTCTGTAAGTTTAGTCATTCTTACCTCTGTATATCTTGAAGCAGCGGCTCCATCTCCATCAATACTACCGAAGTTTCCTTGTCCATCTACCAATGGATATCTGAGTGAAAAATCTTGAGCCAATCTCACCATAGCTTCATATACTGAGCTATCCCCATGCGGATGATAATCTCTCAAAGTCTGCCCTACCACACCCATTGACTTCTTATATTTTGTGTTATTGTACAAACCCATTTCAAACATAGTGTACAATATTCTTCTGATTACAGGTTTGAGTCCATCTCTTGTGTCTGGTAAAGCTCTACTAACGATTACGGACATCGCATAATCTACGAACGATTGAGAAATCTCAGATTCAATTGCTTGGTTAATGATATTTTTATCTTCTGGCGTGAAAAGATCCTTTCAAGAGGCTTGAGTCATAATAAATAATCAGATTATAATTAAATTTGCGAAAGATTTTGATAAACTGAATAAATAATTATTCTATCTAATTTTGCAAAAGCATATAGAATAGATAAGCTTAAATCTGTTTACAAATAAATTTTTGAAATGTTTTTATTCTCTTTCAGCAAGTTCAAACCATCTTGCTTCTTTTCGTTCTCCTAATTTTACAAGCTCACTAAGTTCTTTACTAAGTTGTATGATCTGCTCTGAATCTAACTCTTCATCTTGGAAAGCAGCATTGATTTCTTCTTTCCTCAAGTCCAGTTTTGCTATTTCATTTCCAAGCTGTTCAAACTCACGTTGCTCATGGTAACTGAGTTTTTTAGGAATTATTTTTTCTTGTTGAATTTGTTCTTGGACTTCCACTTCCCCATCTTTCTGATTATTTTTCTTCTTAGATTTTGCAATTTCTGTCTTGTTATTTTTATAATCACTATAATTACCTCGATAATCTCCTATTACACCCTCTCATTCAAATACCAAAACATGCTCTACAAGCTTATCTAAGAAATATCTATCATGAGAGATAATCAACAAACATCCCGCATACTTCATCAAGAAATCTTCCAAAATCGTCATAGTTTCAATATCCAAATCATTGGTTGGCTCATCCAGAATCAAAACATTTGGATTCCTAATCAAGGTAATACACAGTTGGAGACGTTTACGTTCTCCTCCACTGAGACCAAAGACTTTAGATTGTTGTTGTCTGGGATCAAAGAGGAAGTTTTCCAATAAGAGGGAGGCAGAAATTCTTTTATTACCAATAATCATGGCTTCCGCAAACTGTTTGATATACTCGATGATGGTGAGGTTGGTATCTTCGATCTGCTCAGATTGACGGTAATAGCCAAGAGTCACCGTAGAACCAATCTGAATATCCCCACTATCATACGGCTCCAGACCAGCAATGATATTCACCAGCGTAGATTTCCCCATTCCATTGTCCCCCAATATTCCTATACGCTCCCCTTGTTGCAGATTATAAGTGAAATCTTTAATAATAATCTGATCTCAGAAAGCTTTATTGAGTTTATTAATCTTGATAATTTTTCCTCCCAACCTTTTATCTTCCACTGCGATCTCAATCTTTTTGGATTGCTTGAGTTGGATTTCTTTTTTGTTTTTGAAATCTTCTTTGATAGCATGAAAATCTTCTATTCTATTTATTTTCTTGGTTTGTCTCCCACTCGGAGCTTTTTTCATCCACGCAAGTTCCGCAGTATAAAGCTGTTTAAGTTTATGTAACTGAGTAGCTTCCATCACTTCACGCTCTGATTTTTTATATAAATATTTCTCATAGTTACCCTCATATTGATGGAGTTTTCCTTTGTTGAGTTCTCGAATGTCTGTACAAACACGCTCCAGAAAATACCTATCATGAGTAATCATAAAGACAGTAATATGTGACCTTTTGAGATAATTTTCCAATCGATTGATCATATCAATATCCAAATGATTCGTTGGTTCATCAAGTAGTAAAAACTGCGGTTCATGCATCAAAGCTTTCGCCAACTCCACACGTTTACGTTCTCCGCCTGACAAAATACTCAACTTCTTCTCAAGCAACGGTTTCAGATTCAGAATATTTATCATTTTATTAATCTTCACTTCATGCTCTCGATCTTCTTGAGAGATTTCAGATTTTAAATGATCAGAAACTAATTCGTCGCTAGCCGTCTCACTTTGTTGTGCTAAAAATGTGACTTCTATGCTTTTATTGAAAAGAATTTCTCCATCATCAACTTGTTCAAGTCCTTGTAGTAGCCTAAACAGCGTAGATTTTCCTGCTCCATTTTTTGCTACTAGTGCAATCTTTTGACCTTTGGTAATAGCAAAATCTACCCCATCCAATAGAGGTTTGAGTCCATAAGACTTACGAAGATTTTTTACTTGGAGATAATGCATAAGAAAAACTACAAGAGAATAGTGATCTTCTATTGTAGTTATATGACTGTCGATATCAAAATATTATTTCTGGGTTTTTATACCACTCTTCTTACTTCATCCATAGTAGTCATACCTTTGTATACTTTTATTAAAGCATCATCCAGCATCGTGAGATATCATTTATCCCTCAAATTATCTATCATATCTAATCCAAGTTTTCCTTCAAGTATCATTTTACGATCTTCTTCACTAGGCTCAAAAATTTCAGCAACTGCCACCCTTCCATCAAATCCTTCCCCAGTCGTATTTGGTTCAAATACCGTAGGATCTCCAGAAACATAGTCTGGATAGTGTTCACGCACATAATCTAATTCTTGGTCAAGCTCAGATCACGAAAAAGCAAAATCTTTCTTAGCTATCTTATCATCAGCAAGCTTTCTTACGAGTCTTTGTCCGATAATCATATTGAGAGCAGGAGCCAATAAGTAAGGTTTCACACCCAAGTTGAGTAATCTAGAAATAGTATCTAAAGCATTGTTGGTATGTAGAGTAGAGAAGACCAAATGTCCTGTAAGCGCAGCATTGATAGCAGCATTCGCAGTATCAAGATCTCTAATTTCTCACACAAGAATAATATCAGGATCATGTCTCAGTACCGCTCTTATTCCCTCTGCAAAAGTATATCCTTGATCTTCATGAATTTGAGATTGTTGAATACCAGGAATTTCATATTCCACTGGCTCTTCCAATGTTACTATTTTTACATCCGGGTTGTTGAGATAGGCTAACATACTATATAATGTTGTAGTTTTACCACTTCCCGTTGGTCCTGTCACCAAAATAAGACCAGTATTTTTCTCGAGATTGCGTGTTAATACTGGAATATGATAGGGAGCAAATCCAATATCACTAAAAGTCATAATAGATTTTCCACTATCCAAGAATCTAATTACCACAGATTCACCTCTTAATCAAGGCATAAACGAAACTCTGGCATCAATCTTTCTAGGGTTTTTATCAGTTCGTACTTGAAAATCAAATCTTCCATCTTGTGGTACCTGAGCCACATTCATCTTTACTCAGGCTATATATTTTATCTTCATCAAATACACTGCAAATTCTTGATGAGTCAAAGAAGCTACTGTTTCCAGAATACCATTCCTTCTGAGCCTCAATACTACTCCTTGCTGTTCACCCTGTAAATGCATATCACTTGCCCCAGATTGAAAAGCCAATCTTACCAATTCGGTAATAAGATCCACTTCAGAAAATTCCCCTCTATGTTCGAGTGTTTTTTTTATCTCTTCTACAGCCTTCTCGCCCACAACTTCAAGTCTATAATCTTTTTTCAGTTCCAGTTGTTTTTCATAATCCAACATCTGATCATACCATGTTAAGGCAATATTAAATCCTACCTCATCAGTATAATAAACGTCTACGATATAATTCTTTTTTTGAAGACTAGAGATAATCTGATTTACTTTATCGGCTACATTATTAGTGGTAAGAAGCGATAACTGTTGTCCTTGAAGACCTTTTTTGTCCCATACTAAAACTTGATCTTGAATCGCTTGTTCCTTAGGAATAAGTTTCAAAACATCAAAATTGGCTTTCAATCAAGCAATATCAGTAGGTTGGAGAATGCGATTTTCTGAATTCAAAAGATTAATCACTAGTAATAAAAATATTACTCCATTATACTCCACAAGCTCCAAAAAGTCAAATACTTATGGGTGAAATTGCTTGATTTTGAAATTGAAGAGTATATACTAAAAAAATATATTCTTGACCTGCGTACTTTTCATGGAACCCCAAACTAGCTCTACTTTCCTCAATTCTCTTGGCTTCGCACAAGCTCCTTTTTTTCATGAATACGAAAGCATTGAGCAAGTAGTAGAGGCTTGTATGGATCAGAACATAAAAAATCAACTTGATGCTATGGATATTGAATTTGATGGATTGGTAATAAAAGTAAATAATAATAATCTGAGAGAATTGCTGGGGTCGACCAACCATCATCCAAGACGAGCTATTGCCTACAAATATCCAGCCAAGCAAGCAAGAAGTATCATAAATACTGTAGAGTGGCAAGTAGGAAGAACAGGAATTTTAACTCCTGTAGCTAATATTCAGCCTGTTTCACTCTCAGGAGTAAAGATCTCAAGAGTAGCCTTACATAATCCAGATTTTATCAGAGAAAAAGATATACATATTGGGGATAATGTAATCATCCAAAGATCCTGAGAAGTAATTCCTTACATCGTCTGTACTATACCTGAACTACGCGATGGCACACAAACTGAAGTTATTAAACCAGAATTTTGTCCTGTCTGTAAAGAAGCAGTGCATGAGCTTATTGCTGATTCAGGCAATACCAGTTATTATTGCCTCAATACCTTGTGTCCAGCAAGTACCAAAGAGAAAATTAAACATTTCGTAAGTCGTGACATGATGGATATAGAGGGGATGGGAGATGCAATTATTGATGCCATGGTAGACCATCATATTATCAATACCTATGCCGATCTTTATCAACTTCATCAGCCTCATATCAGAATGGTAGTAAAAAATCTTCCAGGAATGGGAGACAAAAAAATAGACTGAATCATTAAAGGATTAGAAAATTCAAAAACTAAAGATCTTCATAAAATTATCTACGCTCTCGGTATACCACAAGTAGGAGAAAAAACTGCCAAAATACTCGTAGATCATATAAAAAATGATCCAAACTTTCATACTCGAGAAATAAATCCCCTAGATAAGCTTATTCACTATCTCAGTGATGTCAATTTCCTCTCTTCTATCCACTCTATCTGACCTCAGACTATAGAAAGTATTAGTGATTGGACGAGACATCAAGGAAATATTGATATCCTGAAAAAACTAGAGTCCTATGGAGTACAATTTGATAATTTTGAAGAAGAAAGGACTGACTCACAAAGATTACAATATCTTAGATTTGCAGTAAGCGGAATTTTCCCCATAAGCAGAGATCAGATTATTTCTACTCTTGTCAAGCAATGAGCAGTTTACAACCCAAATATTACCAAAAACACTAACTTAGTAATCGCTGGTCTCAACCCTTCAAGTAAAATACACAAAGCTCAAAAACAAAATATAGAAATTTCCGATGACTTGAAAGCACTCGAAGCAAGATTTGAAGTAGATTTTGGAATAGAATCAGTTTGATTGTTTTAGACTTAGAAATAATTACTATTAAGGGATATGTCAGAAAACAATTTTTCAGCAACCCACAATATTATTCTCAAGCTCTACGAATTAGAAAATCCTAATTTAGATGATTTATTGGAAATCAGAAAATCAGTTTCTGGTGCAGCAGGTCTCGCACACATGCCCAGCAATGCTGACATCCTCAAGACATATTTCCAATTAGTACAACAAAATCTTATAGCAAGAAACAAGCATATCGAGCTTACTTTACGCAAAAGAGCGATCAGATCTCAGTCAGGAATCGTGCCAGTACAAGTGCTCACGAAACCATTTTGGTGTCCAGGAGAATGTATTTTCTGTCCCAATGATGCAACCATGCCCAAGTCCTATATCAATACAGAACCTGGGGCACAAAGAGCTTTACTTAATAATTTTGATCCATATAAACAGGTTTTCAACAGGCTCCTGAGTCTTACTCTTA
>CAYVXG010000015.1:0-6508 GCA_964455295.1 uncultured Candidatus Peribacteria bacterium | reverse complement strand
ATGATTGTGCTCGGAGGTACGCGAGATGTTTATCCTAAGCAATACAAGATTGACTTTGTATAGGGACTTTATGATGCATGTAATGCTTTCGAACAGTTTTTTGAAGGCTTTATCGAAGGGAGCATCAAAGTAGAAAATACCAAAAGTATTGAATATGAAAAACTTGATATAGAATTTCCTGCTACTATTGCTGAGTCTATCAAACTCAATGAACAAGCAGCATGTAGAATAATCTGATTAACTATAGAGACGAGACCTGAGTATGTCACAGATGAAAACTGTCAATTGTGGAGAGATTTGGGGGTGACAAGAATAGAAATGGGAATACAAAATATGTTTGATGATGTACTCGATGCTAACAAAAGAGGACATAGTATTGCACAGTGTCGTGAAGCAATGTTTACTCTTAGACAATATGGATTCAAAATCTCGGTACATCTCATGCCTGGTCTGTATAAATCCAATAAACAAAAAGATATTGATACTTTCCGTATCGCTTTTGAAGATCCAGCTTTCCGCCCTGATGAACTCAAGTTTTATCCGACAGCAATTATCCCTAATACAGAACTGTTTAATTTGTATAAAAAAGGAGAATATAAGGCACTTACCCTTCAAGAAAATAAGGATATCATCAAAGAAGTATTGGTAAATTTTATACCACCCTATACCAGAATCAAAAGACTTATTCGTGATATTCCTGCGGAAGAAACAGTTGCTACAGACTATGTAACGAACCTCAGACAACTCGTAGAAAATGAACTTTTTAAAGAATATCAAACAAAATCTCCTGAAGAAAGATCAGCCTACTATCAAAGAATGTATGAGGGTTTGACGTATATCAATAACGAAGAAGAGCTCTTGGAAAAAATAAAAAGCTTCACGCAAAATCCTTCTGATCATAAATCATTTATTACTCTTATCCCCAACGATACTCAATTGGATTTTACAAGTACGAGAAACTTTATCTGTTTTGATACCAGAAGCAGAGAGATTAGAAACCAAACTAAAAGTGTTGTATTAATTCCGATTATCCGTATCTATACTACTACAAATGGTGTACAATTATTTATGAGTTTCGAAGATGAGCTTGGGTATTTGTACGGCTTTACGAGACTACAACTTGCTACTACCCCATGGAATAGTACTTACGAAGGGTTAGGTAAAAACACAGCAATTATAAGGGAACTTCATGTCTATGGTCAAGTTGCAAAAATTAAGAATATCGAAGAAGAAGATAAAACGCAACATCAAGGAATAGGAACTCAGCTTATGGAATTATCTTTAAAAATAGCAACTCATTGTGGCTATGATAAACTCTCAGTAATCAGTGGAGTAGGAGTAAGAAAATATTATGAGAAACTTGGTTACCATTTGGAATGAACCTATATGGTTAAAAATTTGACTTAACCTACCTATAAAAATAAATTACTTACTCTTTTCATTTTCTCAATTTCATCACATGGCTAGTATAAAAAAATCTGGAAATAAAAAGGTGGAAAACCTGATTACTAACAACTATGCAGAGCAAATTGTCCTCAGAGGTGTAAACACAAATAATCTGAATAATATCGACATCACACTTCCTAAAAATAAAATCATTACCATTACGGGAGTAAGTGGAAGTGGAAAATCTTCACTTGCATTTGATACTATTTACAAAGAAGGACAATTTCGTTACATTGAATCTTTGAGTAGTTACCTCAGACAATTTTTCAATCTTGGAGAAAAACCAGACATTGAATATAGTAGTGGTTTGAGTCCAGCAATCGCAATTGAACAAAATAAAAGAGTAGCAAACATCAGATCAACAGTAGGAACTCTTACAGAAATCGATGACTATCTCAGATTATTATTTGCTAAATTGGGAAAAGCATACTGCTACAATTGTGGAGATGAAATCAAAGCTCAATCTGTAGACAGCATTATTGAACAAATCATTGAACTCTTCAATCAAGATAAAGTGTATGTTATTTCTGAAATTGATACTTTTACAGAAACTTCAGACTTCCTCAAGTTCATCAAAAAAAATAGAAATAAAATGGATAAAGGAGATGGATTTACGAGATTCTTAGTACTCTTTGATAATGAGGAAAATACTCAATGTGTAGAATATTTCTATCTTGAATCCCCCAACATTCCCGAAAAATATCTACCTTATACGGTATACGGAATTTATGATAGAATTACTTTGGTAGACGAAAATATTGAAAGACTCAAAGAAGACATTGTAAAAATGCTCAATGAACATAGCAAATTTGGACTTTATCACACTGCTGCAAACGACAATATCGACGATAGTTTGAGTTTGTCAGTAGGTAAGGACGTCTACAATTCTAATCACACTATCAAATGGTTTACTGATAAGATCTTCTGTCCAAAGTGTAATATCACC
This sequence comes from uncultured Candidatus Peribacteria bacterium, assembly GCA_964455295.1. Lineage (GTDB taxonomy): Bacteria > Patescibacteriota > Gracilibacteria > Absconditabacterales > Absconditicoccaceae > CALMFT01. The sequence goes on along the minus strand of CAYVXG010000015.1, from coordinate 4,116 downwards.
TATCCAGAATTTACGACTCAACATTTTTCAAGCAATAGATCTGAAGGAGCTTGTACAGTCTGTCATGGTCTGGGTGAAATTCTTGATGTTCAGCTTGAACAAGTCTTAGATCCTACTCAACCTCTACTCAAAGCCATTATTCCATGGCAAAGCAATACCCTTGGACAACAAATTCTCAGTAAGTTTGCCTCAAAGTATGATATTGACCCCAATAAAGTACGACACACACTCCCCGCTCACTTCAAAGAAACTCTCATCAACGGAGATAAAGAGCTTATGAAAGTAGGTGCAATGGGAAAACGACATAGTTTTTACTACAATGGATTGGTAGATATGCTTACTACCCAATACAATAAAGGTATCCTCGGTACCGAATTCCAATCACTCTTTGGAATGAAGGAATGTGACGCCTGTCATGGCGCTAAACTCAAACCTGAAAGTTTGAGCGTAAAAATAGAGGTATAATTTTTCTTAATAAAATATAATCTGAAAATATTAAGATTGGAGAGTGAAAGCAATAGCATCCGATTGCCAATCGTGAAAGTTTTCAGGTTTTTGGAAAGTGCTTAATTTTTCTTTAAGCCGCTGTACAATTTCTGCCGCATTGGAAGTCAGAGGTCTCATTTTTCCATTTACGAAAGTTTCAAGATCAACATCAAAATTATCAATTTTTTGACCCAATGTACATTTCGACTCATTACAAATGAGTTCGAAATGAGTACGTTCTCTATTTGGAGTTTCTACAGAAAAATTAATACTTCGTTTGGTTACCCACATTGAATATACTATGTTTGGGGAATCAGGATCCTGAAGGGTTAACTTCTCATTTCCAATGATATCTTTTGTATCTTCAAATAATCTTATTAAGTTTTCCAATTTATATTGTTCTCCGCTTTTGATCTGATTATTCATAACATTAAATAGTGAAATAAATTTCAGTGATTATACCAACCATAATCTTTTAACCTTTCTTGTCAATATTTTTTGTAACAAAAAGTCTCCCTATAGACAATAAGGAGACAGTTGATTAATAATGATGAGTTTTATCTCATTAGCTACATTTATTAAAAGTTGATATCAGACGACTGCCATCATGGTATGTTATCCAATATCATTGCTAAACCATTTTTTTTGAAACAAGATTATTCAACTCAGTAGTTGAATTATTTTTATTTTTGTTTGAACAAAGAACCACAATAGTATTTTTATCTTGTTTCCTTAATCCCTCAAGATAAACCAGAGCGACAAGTGAGTAGCATCACTAAAATAGTACAAGCACTACAACTATATTCAAAAGTATTCTATTTGTCAAAATTATGCGTATATTTTCTTGATATTGGGATCAAGATTGTTATTAGTCTCATATACAATTTCTGCCCGTATCGTCTAATGGTTAGGACACGGGACTTTCAATCCTGCAATCGGGGTTCAATTCCCCGTACGGGTACCACCTTTGATGCATACAGTAGAGAGTTGTAAGAAAAATAAATAATCTGAATAGCTGGGGGCGATTAGCTCAGCTGGCCGAGAGCATCTCGTTTACACCGAGGGGGTCGTAGGTTCGAATCCTTCATCGCCCACCATTTCATTAAAAACTCCGCATACGCAGAGATTTTTTTTATATTTAAAAATAATCTGATACTATTTTTAAGCAAAATGAAACCTCCGACAGTAAACCGGCGGAGGTATTCTTCATTATTCAGTTTTACTAACGGTTATTTGCGTAATCTTTAAATAATCTATCACAGATCACTTGCTTTCTTACGCTCAATTCTCCTTGTCTTATAAGCACCTCTTTTAAAAAGAGATAGCCCCATTCTAGAGGAAGACCACAAAAAAGAGAGTAAAATCTACGTCCTGCAATCGCTACCACAGCTTTTGATGATTCATGAAACCCGATAATTCTTTCATCTTCCTTGATCAGTTGCTGAAGTAATTCAATTGCTTCTGTGTAAATAGATAAATTCTGGACTGATTTATTTATACTATTAGCATAGTGGAAGACTTTGAAAGAGCTCTTAAAAGGATCTACTTTCACCGTCCCAATCCAGATATCTTTTCCTCCTGTAACAAGTTTATTCTCAAGTAAAAAATCTTGAAATCTCTCGGTAGCATTACTAATAATCTTATTCTTCATTCTTTTCTTGTTTTAGTTATTTTTTTGAATTTTTTTTTGCAAAGTTATACATGATATTCACTATTTTTTTAGAAGTTCCTGCAACACTGTAATTATTATTAAATACAATGTAAACAATTATAAATAGAAAAAATAGAAGATTTTTGAACGCATATTCACTTTCTAGATTTCTAATAACAAGCAAAGTTGCTATAGCTATCAGTGACACTAAAAGAATATGAGTTACAGTCACACAAATCTCTTTAGCAATTGGTTCCTTTTGAGGAATCTGGGGAACTAGGTTAAGAGTTCCTGGTATACAATGTACTCGTTTGATATTATAACAATATCCTTTTTCAAAGACTGGTACATTTTGAGCACGATCTTTCCCTTTGAATCTTTCGCCTATTTTTTGAGGATTACGACCCTCTTTCGATCTGTAGAACTGATAAGTTCTAGAATTTTTTAATGGTAGTGTCTCGTACCAAGGTTTTTTTTCAGTAATTTTTCTCATTTTTTTTAAATTTTGTTTTTAGTTTAAGAATATTATATTATGAAAAATCAAAAACAGGTTTTTACCGTTTGTAAAACTGTTAATGAACATCTCTCAAGGGACTTGAGAAGGAGATATGATTATTTTTTAGAAAGTTTTGTCAAGAGTAGGTTAAATACAATTATTTTAAATAAGTAAATATAATACAGAAAAGTTCACTTGCATTTTAATTAAGGATCCGTACACTAAGGGAGTATTCAAATAGAAAAGTATCCCAAACGGTGCTAGTGCCTAAGGGGCTTTTTTTGTGTATCAAATCTTCTTTTTTATAGAAGGCTTATTCAGATAATCAAAATATTTGGGATCAAGATTGTGTTTATGTCTATAGAGACTCGAAGCAAACTTGAGATTAGGACAGATGACTTTGATCAACTTATTCTTTTGTATAAGGTAATCTACCATCATTTTATAATCTCCATCTCCTGAAACTAAGACCACCCCATCCAAGGTGTTTTCAATCAGTCTTTTCATAATATTGAAAATAATGTTGGTATCTACATTTCCTTTTTTATTGCTTTTGAGGCTCTCACCTTTGAGATTGAAGACAAGAATAAATCCAGCATCTTGTAATCTTTCATACAGATTGTTTTCTTCTTCTTGAAATCCCAAAAAATAATACGCTTTATTAACTTTATACTTATCAGTCAGATAAATTTTAAATTTCTTATAGTCAATTGGTCGTTCTACTCCCTGAAAAAGATTTTGTCCATCAATGAAAGCATATTTTTTAGTTTCTTGCATAAAATAAATGAGTTTTTATATAAATAATAAGCAGAGTTTAATCTCTGGATAGGTTAAAGCTCCACGAAGTTGAGTATAAATCGCTTTGGAATTTCGGGTTCCGTCAGGATGGAGGTGTTGGGAGTTTTCATCAAAGGACTGGAGTGCATTGTGGATAAGTCCCATATGATGTTCACTTGGTCTGAGATAAGAGAAATCTACGTCTGGATGGAGAGGTTTGAGTTTGATGATATGATCCATGATCGTGGTAGAAACAAGACCACGTTCTTCTGCGATTTCTTTGATAGACATATTTTTCTTTACCAACTCGAGGGTTTGTAAGAGAGTATTTCAGGCGACTTTAGTTTTTGGGACAGATTTTTTCTTCGCTTCAGTATTCCGATTATTCAACTCATTTTCATCATGATAGACACCTCCGATTGCCTTGAGGAAAGCTTTATGTAAGAGTTCAAGTTCTTCTTTATTGTAGGATTCATACTCTGTAGCGATGATTTCTGATTGTTCTTGAAAATATTTGTCCGCTCTGAGGACAAGGGGATGAGCATTGAGACCTGAGGTATTGAGCCCCAACAAGGAAAGTCCTTCTAGAGTTCTCAATCTAGAAAGAGCCACATATGCCTGCCCAGGTTCGAAAACCTTAGAAAGGTCAACTTCAGCAGCATCAAGAGTCATGCCCTGTGATTTATGTACGGTGATTGCTCGCGCG
>CAYVXG010000014.1:0-22223 GCA_964455295.1 uncultured Candidatus Peribacteria bacterium | reverse complement strand
AATAGATTGATATTTCAAAAAGCTGACTATAACCTCAGTATTGTTTTATATTTTCACCATTATTTCCATGCCACAATCTACCTGAATTGTAAACGATCAAAGACTTCTTGCTGGAGCGTGAGAGTTTTACTACTGAACTTCGCTTGCATCATTAGTAAGACTTGGAGCATATAGAGATGCAACAATTGAATCCAAAAGAGAAAGTTCTGAACTTGTCTTTGATAATGCAAAAACAAATAAGTTCAAGAAAGGAACAGAATTCTCCTTCAAATTTAAACTTGCTGAAATTGATCCTGACACACTCGCAAGTATCAATGATGGTTGGATTACCAAAACAAGTGTTCCAGGTACTTTAGTCACAGGTGCAACACAGGTCTTGGCATCATGAAGTGTACAATATCTGACCATGATAGAAATAGAGCATCAGAATTTTGATCTTTCTGCGTTGGTGATTACTTCTGTGGTGGGATCAGTAAATGGAACGATTGCTGTTGCTGATTATATTCAAGTAATCTGACCTGGAGGTAAAAGAAATATTTACTTCAAATCCTGAGGAACGGTTACAACTCTTGCTCAGACATTTACAATTACATACAATTATACACCTGCTCAAAGTAGAAAATTTACCTTTGCCGAGACTGGTATTGCAACTAAGTTCTATGCAAGATTCATTCATGAGAGATCTAATGGCAAACAAATCACGATTGATCTCAAAGAAGTGCAAAACTTGACTTGATTAACGATAGACTTTGTTGGTAATAGCGACGACGATGTAGCAACCGTCGATGTTGAATTGAATGGAAAAGTCGTCCAAGATGGTTTTGTCTATGAGCTCTAATAATTAGAGCTAATGTTTTATTTCTCATTGTAACCATCTATGTTTGAGATCAATCTCGAGTGTTTTCTCTCTAAAGAAATTACTATCAAATTGTGAAAAGATCTGTTTGTATTAGAGCAACCAACTGTGAAACAACTTGGTCAGATAATCAGCAAAACTGATCAGTTCACGAATGATGAAATTCATAACACTACTATCATGATAGATGTGTTGTGATCTTTTATCAAGGATCCCTGATGGTTTGGGTATAGGAGAAAAAAGCTCAAATATATCTTGAAGCATCTTACTCCCGATAATCTGATCAAAGTACGAAATGAAATTTTTTTTTGATTGGGGCTGACAAATCACAACTACAATGATCTACTGAATCATGAAACAATCGTGCCACTAGTGGAGGATGAGGAAATGCTGACTGATCCATTGTGACACTGATTGCATTAGTGATGAAGTATTACACAACTAGTCTCGAGCAGACGCTCACCATGTCAGCCTACCAGTTTTTTTGTCTCTTAGATGAAATGCAATACATGGAAGATCCAAAAAAACAAAGAATACAAACTAATCCTAAACGCATAGCAAAACTAGAAACAGAACAAGACTTCACTAATTTCCTTTTTGGATAAATCCTCAATACACTGATAAATCCTCAAGCTGACTATAACCATTCTATTTATTTGGAGTGGTTTTTTGATATGGCAAAAACAGTCTTTGAATTATTACGAGATCTCAAACTTGATAGAAATGGTATCAACCAACAACTCAATCAGGTCAGAGATGATATCAATGGGTTCAATCAAAGAATTAAGGATCAAACAGCGATCCAGCTTTCTTTAAATGTATGAAAACTCAAACAACAATTGGATGAGGCAAAGGCTCAGATTAAACTTGCAAAGGATCAAGGAAATCGTGATGCAGTGATTTCACTCACCGCTGATGCGAGTAGATTGCAACAATCACTCACGCAAGCAGGAAGGGAGCTCAGAAATTATACGAGGACTGGATCAAGTGATATATCCGTATTATGAAAAAACTTCCAGTGAATCAACACTGAAGTACTCAAACAGTGAGGCATCATTCAAAGCACGATCCAAAAAATGAAAATTAGTCTTGGAGGAATCAAGGAGCTTGTTATTTGAGCGTTTTCCATCACTGCCATTACCCAATTTATCAGATCAACCTTTGATCTTACTTCACAAATCCAACAAGCCAAGATAGCCTTCACTAATCTTTTCAAAAGTGAAGAAGTTGCACTCAAATTGATCAAGGATATTCAGAGCTTTGCAAAACAAACTCCCTTTGATCAATTTGGATTGATAGATGGAGCCAAAAGACTCTCTGCTTATTGATTTCAAGCGAATCAGATTATTCCTATTATGAATGCACTAGGTAATGCTGTAGCAGGAGTATGATGATCACAAGAGACGCTCAATGGAGTGATCGTCGCATTGGGACAAATGCAAACAAAAGGAAAACTGGTACAACAGGAAGTGAATCAAATCGCTGAACGTGGAATACCGATTTTTGAAATATTGAGACAAAAGCTCTGACTCACTCAGGCACAACTTGCTGATATTGGTAATCAAAACATCAGCTCTGCAAAAGCTATCCCATTGATCCTGGAATGAATCAATGAGAAGTTTTGATGACTCATGGAACAACAGGCAAAAACCCTCCAAGGAAGATTGAGTAATCTCATTGATACCTTCAAGATAGGTCTTGCAAGTTTTGGAGAAGTCATCGCTCCATTATTTGTGTGAATTATCTCAATTCTACAAACATTACTTACACCTGCTTTCAATATTCTAATTTTATGAGTCAAAGGACTAGCGGTAGTGTTCAGGACAGTCTTTGATGGCATGAAGCAGATCTACCAATTTTTTGCAAATAACTTTGTCATTATTACGAGAGTTGTTCTTGCAACCTTTCTCTCGGCACTTATTATTATGAGGCAACAGACGATCATTACCTTCTTACAAGGAGTCGTGCAAAACTTCATCAAAGGTATGACAACGATGATCACGAGCGTGGTTGCTTTCTGAAGAGCATCGTTGAACTTCATTCTCAACCTGAGACAAATAACCGTAGAGGCAGTCAGAGCAACCGTAGCCTTTGTTAGAAAAAGTGTCGCACTAGCTATCAATACAGCAAGAACTTATGCTCAAATTATAGCAAACAATCTCGCTTCATTTTCATTTCGTGTATTGGGGTTATCAATACTTTCTACTGTCAAAAATCTCATTCTTCTTGGTGCGAGATTCTTTCTCATTGCAAGTATCGTTACAGCAGTTGTTGTCGCCATTTTCACGAATCGAAATACGCTCAAAGAAAAACTCAAACCCGTCTTTGATTTCATGGCAAAGGTATGACAAGCGGTTCCTGGAGCAATAGCAAAAGCATGGAATTTTGCCGTCGATGTAATATTTTGAGCAATCAAAGGAATACTCAAATCAGGAAAAGCGGTCGCAGATTTTTTGAAAAATACCTTCAATGTCGATATTGGTACAGATAATATCAATAAATACATCGCTCAAATTGATCAGGCAAGAGCTGGATTACAAACCAATGCAGATCAAGTGAAATCAATCTTTGAATGAATAGCTGATGAATCAGGAAAGGCGTTTGATTTTGTGAAAACACAAATCCTGGGAACATGAGGATCGACTGATCAGCTCTGAGCTGATGTGCTTTCTCTTGCAGGCAAGTTTGATGGTATGGGTGATGCTTCAGAAAAAGCAGGTAAGAAATGATCCAAAGCATCACAACAGGCTCAAGAGGAAAAGAAAAAAGATATCGAGCAACTCAAGACTATTGAATGAGAAACCAAGCAACTAGAGAAAGCAAATGATAAACTCCAAGACGCTATCCAAAAAGTATCTGATGCTCAGCAAGAGTATAAAGATGCAGTCCTAGACTCAACCAATCAGATCAAAAATAGCCTGAAGGAAACGCAAAGAGAATATGATAAAACTATCAAGAAAATTCAGGAAACGAGAGATGAAGAGCTCAAAAATATCCAACTCCAAAAAGATCAAGATAAGAAAAATAATCTTTGAGATTTTGTACAAGGACAGGCAGAGGATCTTGCAAAATCACAACAACAACAAAAGAAGCTGGAAACCAAGCTGTCTCAAGAATCAGATTCTGAAAAACAACTCGAAATCCAACAAGAAATCACTGCTGAAATTACCAAACAACAACAAATCCAACAAAATCTCAATGAGATTAAAAAACAACAAAGTGCCACCGATGCTACTACGATCGATCAACTCATCAAAGAACAACAGCTCAGAGCGAACATGACCGAAGAGCAAAGAGCGTTTTATGATTTCAAAAAACAGCAACAAACAATCGACACTAAAGCCCAGGAAGATACACAAAAAGCTACACAAAAAGCACTGAATGACAAAAAACAAGCAGATCAGGAACTTGCTCTCACTAAGCAATCACTGGAAACACAACAAAAAATTATCTCCCAACTTCAGAACGTCAAATCCATTACTAAGGTACAAGTAGATAGCTTTTTATCATGAGCAACCTTCCAAAAATTTGATGAGGATAGTCAAAAGCTCATTGAAAAGCTCCTGGAACTCAAACTCAAAATATCCGATGCAACAAGAGAAAAACAATCAGCAAAAAATGAAGTAGTCAGCTTATCAACTAATCTAGAAACAGATAGCAGTAAACTCCAACTAGCAAATATCAAGCAGGTAAAACAGGAATACGACGAGCTGATCCAAAAAGTGCAAGATGCACTTAAAAAATCCAATGAACTCAAAGCTCAAACACAATCTATCGCACTGCCAACCATTACCAAGAAGTGATCCAAAACTAATCAAGCCGATCCTCTCACTCAGCAACTCAGTCCAACATTACCACTGACCGATCCTACAACTGATCAACAAACCATTGATATCAAAAAAGCAACTGTCCAATGATTCACTGATTTCAAAAAAGCAAAAGTTGATGAAGACCTGATCAATCAGCAAACATGATCACAAACTGAACTTGGGATCCAAACAACAACTATTCAACAAATCCAATCAGCTCAAGCTCAGTCCGTAGAGCAAATGAAACAGATATGGCAGATCTATTTTTCACAACTCGTTACTACCACAAGATCTACTGTTGCATCACTCAGATCTGAATATTCATCATTAATCTCTCAATTGCTCCAGGTTATTGCTTTACAATCCAGAGTGAGATCCTGAGGAGGTAGATGATTTGCTAGTGGAGGATATACTTGAGGGAATCAAAGAAATCGTGTGGCAGGAGTAGTTCATCAAGGAGAATATGTCGTGCCAAAACGAATGGTCGAGAAATACTGACCCATGGTATCGAGTATGGAGAATATCAGGCTTAGAGGTTTTGCAAATGGCTGATATACTTCAACCACCAACAGAGCTGTGAATATCAATGGCAATATCAATGTGGGATCAGCTTTTGATCTCAATCAACAGATGGATTACTGGAAATGGAAGATATAGAAAAACTGGGGACAGTGTCCCTGGTTTTGTAAAATTCTTGCTAGAAGGACTTGATTTTTTAGTCAATAATGTTTAATATATTAAACACTATATATCTATTTTGTTTTTTTTATTAAACGCTATGGACTCATCACTTCGCAATGCTATCAAAGAAATATTCATTGATTGGCAGAGTAAACCCTTACCACAACTATTCCCTAGGGATATTTCAAAAACTAATATTCAGAGATTTGATAATATTCTTGCAATTATTTGACCAAGGCGTGCTGGTAAAACATATTTCATGTATCAAATTATAGAAGATCTTGTGCAAAATCAAGGTATCGATAAAACAGATATCCTTTTTATTGATTTTGAAAATTATAAACTCCTGGAGCTCAAGACAAGAGATATAGGTGAGATTTTTACTATCTTTCAAGAGTTGTATGGTAAAAAACCAAAGTACCTCTTTTTTGATGAAATCCAAAATCTTGATAATCGATGAAGAGTGCTCAGAAGTTTTCATAATGATCGTTATAATATCATCGTTTCTGGGAGTTCATCTAAATTATTACTTACAGAAATAAGTACTGAACTGAGATGAAGATATTCCCACAGATTAATGCTTCCTTATTCATTTGAGGAGATAGCAAATATCAATGCTATTGATATGAAACATATCGAATATCGTTCAGAAAAATGAGATCTTTTGAGATTATTTCAGGAATATATGGAATATGGCGGATTTCCTGCTGTTGTGAATATGAAACAATCATCTGAGAAGTTAGAAAAACTAGAAGATTACTATACTACGATATTCTATAGAGATTTAATAGAAAGATATAACATACAAGAAAAGAAAGCTTTAGAATATTTGATGAAATACTCTCTGAGTATGTTTAGCTCACAATTTTCTCTTACAAAATTTGAGCAATATTTGAAATCACAAGAGGTGAATGCTACCAAGGCTACACTATCAAAATATATGGACTATCTTAAGGAGTCATTTTTCGTTATTGAATGCCCCAAATTTTCTCGATCTCCTAAGGTTCAAATTGTAAACCCAAAAAAAATATACTTGATTGATCCATGATTTATTAGATTGTGAATAAACTATACAGAAAATAAATGAAGAATTTTAGAGAATATAGTGGCAATAGAACTTTTTAGAAATGAGCAGATGTTCTGTTATTTTGATGATTGAAAGGAGTGTGATTTTGTAATAAAGCATAAATTTTGAATAGAAGTTACGCATGCCATTCAAGTTACTCGAGAGATGGATTTTCATAATAAAGATAGAGAGATTAATTGATTATTAAAGGCATTGGAAGCTTGTAAACTTCAAGAAGGATACATTCTAACTTATAATCAAGTTGATGAATTAGAAATAAACGGTTATAAAATACATGTTATGCCTGTGTGGAAACGAATGTCTGAGTTTCGTAAAGAAATATATAGTTAAATCACTAAACACTAATGGCTTATAGTGTTTAGTTTATTAAACACTATTACGTCAAAGTGTTTTATACCAAAATTTCTATAAAACAAATTACTGACCATGCTTCACCGAGCATGGTTTTTAGATTGAGTTTTTACCGTTCCAAGTATACTCCTTGCAGTTTACTTCACTACCTTCTCATGATCTGAAAACAATTCTTCCGAGATTGAAATAATCTGATGTATAGCACTGCTAACTTCAAGATAGCTCTTGGTGATGTCCAATGGAGAAAACTCAAAGTATCTGATGATAAGCAGGATATTGTTGGGTATCATGGAACATTAACCTGACCGACCTATGCAAGAGGTAGAACAATTATCATTGAAGGACTTATTATTGCATCTACTAGATCCAAGTGCTCAATGGGTATGGATTGGTTAGATGCTGTTTTTGCACTTCAGTGAATACCGTCTAGTGTGGAAACCAAAGAACTCAAAATAATTGATGAGCAGGATAGGGAACGGATCATTCAATGTAAAATAGAACAACCAGTGGATTATGAAATTGAAGAAGATAATGATCATAACGATGGATCTATGAGAAGATGGAGAGTGTCGCTATTTGCCTCGGATCCTAAGTTTTACTCCATTATTGATTCAGTATTTTATGGTCAGGAAGGAAATTATGGAGGTTTTGCGTTACCAAATTCTATGAGCAATCAACGAAATATGACCTATAATGAGATCAGCTGTGCTACAACATCTAATGCTGATCAACCTGTTAGGATCACCGTCACGATCAATGGTACGGTGAATACGCCACTAACGGTCTACAACATCACCGCACAAAAATGGTTTATGCTTGATATTGATGCAATTGCAGGTGATGTAATCGTCATTGATGGAAAAGAACAGACAGCAACAAAAAACTGATCAAACATCCTGTGAACAAGAGTTCCTGGATCTCAACGACCTACCGTCAAAGGTATTACAACTTATGTCATCTATGACAAAGATGGAGGCATGGCAACTAGTGATTTTTCTATCGCACTATCTTTCAAAAACTCTCTTTTGTAATTCTTAAACATTAATCACTATGGCACTTATAGGATATATCTATGATAGAAATAATAGTCTTATTGGACAGCTCTTTGGAGTGGTAGGATTTCAATGTACTATGAAACTGAATGATATCTCTACTGGAGAACTAAGTATCAGCAACGAATCACTACAAGATGCTTTGATTTTACTGAAGGAAAACAATCGCATCAAAGTGACCTTGGGGAATGATGATGGCACTGAACAAGAATTAATAAGCTGATATATCAGAGGCATTGAAGCATCACTGACGACAACGGTGATCAAAATAGAAGATCTGACTAGTATGTTTGATGATAAAATTATCTATAGTCAGATCAGTTTTACTGGTACCATCACCCAACTGTTGCAAAATATCCTAGATGGATTAAATCAAAGAGAAAATACAGGAATAACCCTGAGTTGTGATGTGACTGAAGTAGTGAGTAAAGAATATCCTAGGGGAGAGACCATCGGTAATATTCTCAAAGATTTGAGACAAAATACCTATGAATATTGTGTCAAAAGCAATATTCTCTATTTCCAAACAACGATCGGTATTGATAGATCATTAATCTGAAATGATTATAGAGAGCTCGTCTGGGATCTTAACTCCCCATTAGATAGAAGTATCAGAGATGCAAAGCTCGTGATGGATATCAAACAAATGTGTAATGCCTGTCTTGGAAAGGATGATACGAACTTGATTATTGCTGAGGATATTGCCAGTATTGGAGAATTTGGAAGAATTGAGAGAAGTATTAGCAATAATGGGAATATCCAAGAGGCAGTCAATAATTATATTCAAGAGAGAAAAGATAGTATCAAGGAGTTTGATATTGCTCCCAACATTTCTGACTTCTTTTTTTGTGATGTAGGAGATATGGTCAGAGTTTATATCAACTCAGGTAACGATATCATGTTTTATGATTGACCATTGAAGGTAATAGAAAAAACCTATACCGCTTGAGAGATGCCAAAAGTAACCTTCAAACTCGCAAAAAATAAAGTCAAAACGATTGAACTTAATGAGAAAATTAAGGAGATTAATAGAAGAGTGCAAAAACTAGAATTGAAGTAATATGAAATTATCAATCAAGATCTATCAATAGATTTACTTTCTCGTTCCTTGGATATAGTAGTGGCATATTTTACCAGCCATACTCATAGGAATTCATGGAAAGATGTTCACTACTCAATGGAAATATAGCAAACCAAGATGCAGATTATTCTGCACCATTATTGGCATTAACCAATGGTGGGATTATTGAGTGATTGCAAGTTAGTCATGTGACATGAAATAACTTTCAGATTGCAGTAGGTGGAGGTTTGATCAAGTGTCTCAAAAGTAATGGAGATAAAGTAATGGTCTATTTCCAAAACACTGCTATCAAAAATCTCTCCTTTGCATGACCTAAGAAAGTATGGATTGAGATTTTTCAAGCTAATCTCGATAATCCATTACTCAATCCTATTACAGGACTTGGTATTGGTCAGATAACTTTTGGTGCAAGTTATCCTGTAAGTAATTATATCGCACTTGCTAGTATTGATATTACTAATACCGTTACTGATGAACGTAGTGTTATCAAAACCATTGATGATGCTGTTACGAGTGCAATCAGCCAAATCCAATCAGGAGCTACGACCTTTTCTGCTCCATCGATCTGACCTGCAAACACCTACAATGTCACTTACTCAAGTCCTATCGTAGCGAGTATTGTTGCTGATCCAACATCTATTCCTCAAGGGATTCTCTATTTTTTCAAAGCACATCAGGATAATACTGGAAATGTGACTGCCTCAGTAAATACCACCCAAGGAACGCTTACAGCTCCCGTTAAGAAAATGCATGATCGTGATCTAACCGCATGAGATATTGAAACTAGTCAACGGGTAGCAGTCCAACGAGATGGTGTCAATTTTCAAATGCAATCACAACTTGCACAAGTACCAGTCGGATCTATTCAAAATAGTACCGTTGTACAAGTGGCTGGAGAAGCAGTAAAATGAGGACAACCAGGATTTGCTGGAAGATGAGTGATTGATAAGCTGATTATCAAACAAACCAATGGAGGATGAGCATATAAAATGGGAGATGGAACCTCTATCAGACATCAATTCCAATTCTTGATCGGTACCGACAATATTCTCAGAAGCGTGAGAGTGCAGATCAGAAAAGTGGGATCACCAACAGACAATGTAGAATGTCGTGTTATGGATATGGATAGAACCACAGTGATTGCTGTTTCGACCACATCCATTCTATCGTCCAATCTCTCTGCAAACTTTCAAGAGAGTGCTTTTGTATTTAATGATGTTGTACTCACTCCCAATCAAAGGTATATCATTGATATCAGAAGATCATCCTCAAACTCAGCAACCAATCACTATGAAATAGAGGCAAATGGTACGAACTTTTATCCTTATGGACAATTGCATTATTTTGATGGTACCAATTGGATTGCTTATAGTGGCTGTTTGAGATTTGCAATTCAAATGGGCTTCAACCATGAGATGGGGAAGTGGCGGTTGTCTGATAATGACTATGAAAGCACATCGCAGGTTGATGGATTTTTTGCACAAACCAAAACCGCCAATCAGCAAGTAGAAATAACAGTTTGATGAGTAAATACGAATCAAATCTGACTCTCGGCTGGTCAGGAGTATTTTTTGAGTAATCAACTGGAAGGAGCAAGTAACATCGTACGAGATACCAATACACACTTTGGGTATCAAACAACAAACCAAGAAAAGATAGCTCAAAGCTTCGTACTCAACAGATCACTTACAATTGATAAGATCTTGTTGTCGCTATGGAAACAAGGAAATCCAACAGATAATCTCATTGTTAGAATTGAGACTGATACTACCGATAGTCCAAGTGGAGTACTCGCTCATGCAAACGCTCAATGTACGATTAATTATACCGCCTTATCAACTGGATCCTTCAATACTATTTTTCAGTTTTTATGATCATTTACCCTTAGTGGTGCCACCAAATATCGAATCGTCCTTAGTAGAAGTGGTGCGTTGGATACTACAAATTATTACAGAACCAAGATCAAAGGATCCAATGTCTTTGATCAAGGAAATATGGAAATCTATCAAAACGCTCTATGGACTGCAAATACTCGAGACCTATTTTTTGATTTTCTCCAACAGTTCAATGGACTAGAACAGAATAGTCAGAACACCGAAACCTATCTATGATATTCTATTGCTGATAGAAAAAAACAAACACAAAAAGTTATCTTGGATAGCGATACTACTATCAAACAAATATGTCTATCGCTCAGGAAAGATGGAACCCCTACCGATGCAGTGAAGGTCAGAATTGAAACTGACGGTACTCAGGATATTTTGAATGCATACAATATAAGCTGATGAAGTGCTGTGCAATTTTGATTGAATTCCCCAAACTATGTGAAAGTTGCTGGTAAATTTAGATTGGGTTCATCGCTGACTACGAGCAAGCTTTCTGTACGGTTATACAAACAAAATCTCCCGACTGATAATGTGACTGTTAGAATAGAAACCGATAACAGCTGAGCTCCAAGTGGTGCTTTGGTGCATCCCAATGCAGTATTTACTGTTCCTGCAAGTTCCCTGACCACAACACTGACTTTGTATGAACTCACAGGAGTGGGTAATTTTTCTCTATCAGCAAATACGGATTACTGGATCGTCTGTCAAAGATCATGAACTACTGATAATAGTAACTATTATTTTATCGGACTTCAACGATCATGACCTACTAATAACATGGGATATTTCACGACTACTTGGAACTATTGGAGTGCGACGATCATGTATATCTTTCCTGACGGAGTCTGATGACCATCTGGTAATCTCGTGAATGCTAACGCTGAACTGACTATCTCTGCAACTGCACTAACAAACTCTTTACAAAGTATGTATCTTGCTTTTCCTGCAAGTTTTACACTTAGCAAAAATACCGTCTATCGAATTGTTGTCGAGAGAACGGGTGCATTAAGTACTACGAACTTTTATCGTATCGGAATTCATAACGGATCCTTGTATCACTACGGACATAGTAAAAGACATTCGACAGGAATATGGATTGATAATACAGACACAGAAGATTTCTTTTTCAATTTCGTGAGTCTGTATAAAAAGCAACCAGGAAATATCTGAATACTGTCTCGTTTCAATTATTTCTATAAAGTCTGAAAAGCAATAGATGATAGTAAAATATCGTTAGATTTCGATGATACCTATATCGTTTCCAGTAGCTCCAATTATAGAGAATTTAGAAATCTTGCTATCACAGAAACCATCAGTGGAGATCTATGATGATGAACAATTAAAACCTATTATTTCTGACCAAGAAAATTCATCTCGATCGGCTTCAATGGATATATTAGCATCAGAGCTGAATGAAACTGGACTGATTTCTCAACTGGATGAGCTGATACTCAGAATTTTGATCATTATGATTTTGGGAATAGAAGAGCTGTAAGAGCGAACGGTTATGCTGCATTTTGATTGTATTCTGATGGATATGGTTGGAATGGATGGTTTTGTACACTCAATGGAGTGATCGTATCAGCTGATAATTTACGAGTGAAAAAATGAGATATTATCGGAATCGGATTTACAATGTCATGATATAGAAATTATACTGCACCAGCAGTGGTGTCATTAGCTGTTCAACTCAATGCAATCATTATCAAAGCCAGTCTTGTAAAAAATGCATCTCTTTTAGTTTCTTAATATAATCCCATGTTATATCGTAATATCACAGATCAAATCTTGCAGTGAGTAAAACCTCTCGGTGTTATCAATATACCCGATGATCAAGAGGATTTTTGAGTAATGATAATTGCAGGCAATCGTATCCAAACATTTATCCCTATTGAAGGAGACATTATCACGTCGCCACTAGACATCAAGCTCCCCGTTAATACTGAAAAAATGAAAGATATTCTGACTTGAATTGGTGTACCACTAGAAAGTGAACATCCTGATTATCTCATACAACAATGGATAGAATATGCTGTCACTGAACCACTACCATATGAAGTTGATCATCTTCCTGAAGATGCAAAACCATCAGAAATAAGAGATGCTTTACCTGATAATTCCAACTAAATATGAACTTTAGTTTCAAAGACAATGCGATCACGATTACCTTTACTGCACTCATTGGCTTGCTGTGTTTTACCATCTCACGAACCTGGCAAATTGCTCAGCATTACAATCAGCTTGCTGACTCCATCAACTATATCGAAAAGACATACGTCAATAAAACGGAATTTGAAAAACTCCAAGTCAAAATGGATTACATCTCTGAAAATATCTGAGAGATCAAACAAGATCTCAAAGAACTCAAACAATCTTTTATTCCTCATAAATAATTCATGAACTATCCATCATTCTTCCAAAGCATCATCAAACTTACTGTCTTTATCCTGGTAGTCGGAGCGGTATTAGGAATGTCACTCGGCAAGATTACAGGTGAGCAATATATCCAAATCATGATGGCGTTTATCACTGGTTACTTCTCAGGGAGAATTCCTACCAAAACAGATCCTAACCAACCAAAATAGTCAGATTATTTATTATTTTTTCAAATCTTATGAAAGAACCACCAAGACAATCAGACATCAACTTACTAGAACCAGGATTCAAGAAAAAGTTTGACCTGTGGCGATCTGAAGTGCTCAAATGTTATCCTAATGCAAGAGTCTTTGAATCCAAAAGATCCAAAGAAAGGCAAGAGCGACTGTATGCTCAGTGAAGAACAAGACCAGGTAAGATCGTCACCAATATCAAACATGTCGGTATGCACTGACAGGGTAAGGCGGTAGATGTTGTTTTTCTCAATGAAAAAAACCAACCCACTCGATCCTGACCATATGATGATCTCATCACCCTCGCAAAACAATACAATATCAAAAATCTCAAGCCATTTGAAGCCTGTCATTTTGAAGACAATGGCAAACCTTTATCACTTCCTCAAACCATCATGTTAGTATTTGAAGCCATCTACAAAGAGAAATTCTGAAGCCTCCCTCCAGAAAAGAAAATCACCACTCAAGTCGATAAACGATATGCTATGATCAAGGATAAAACACCATCAGAACAGATCCAGGAGTTGTGTTGGTTGATAGGGATTAAAGTGGAGGAGATTAATCAGAGACTATAGATCATAAAAAATCGTAAAACAAAGTGCTTTTTGCTATATTTCGCTGGAATATTGGTGGGATTTTGCTATACATACGATGCTACAACTATTATAATGAAATTCTTATTGACGTAAGAGGGCGGTTTGCAATACACAGCAAACTGTCCCTCAATAGGAATTTTGTAGTAGTTGTAGCAAACTCGTGTGTTGTAAATCGTCCTCCTGTGTTTCCAAACCCATGATGACATAGCCACGAGTATGCTTTAGACAGCTACTCTTTTTTATTATGGCAAAAACATGAATTAAAACACTGACACACAAACCGAATTACTACCCAATTCAACCTTTTTTTCGTTTTTGTGGAGCATTTCAGCTATCGATAATATATCAGACAAAGTGAAAAATCATAAATCCATTTGAGGTATTTTCTTGATTTAGCGGGATGAGTGGATTTTGTTCACCAAAGCAACTACATAGTAAATCTTTAGATCTTTTTGGAACTTCTGTATATTGTATTTGAATATATGATATACAGATTCTTAAAGAGCATATAGATAAAAATCATAATATTATATTATTTATCGGACATGCTTACAATAAACATTGAAACTGATTTAGTTATCTAAAAGCACTGCTTTTTCAACATTATATTTCTATTTGGGGATACGACCAAAATGGTTTTTTTATATATGATAGTTCTATTAAAACTTCAAAATCTGATTTACCAATAGGAAATTGTTACATTGAAAATGAGTTATTGCAACGTTGTCGAGATTTGTGATGACTAGGATTGTTCCAGAATGTATTTATATCTATTCCGTAAAATTTATGTTGCCAAAAATTATAGCCCCACTCGCTTTACTTTATTTTCAGTATCAATCTTTTTTAGGTGTAACAAAAATACAGAAAATTAGATCACAATTAGATATATTGCACGACATCTTGAAGAAAAATAGTAATTGTGAGATATGAAAGAGATATCATTTTAAGAATATAGAATCATATCAGGATTACATATTCTATGTGCCTATAGTTAGACATGAAGATATGATTGATGATATAGATCTTTGTATGCAGTGAATGAAAAATATACTAAGTTGTAGTGAAATTATATATTTTGCTCAAACCGCTTGAACTACCACGGGTAGCCATAAATATATCCCAGTTACTAAAGAATGTCTTACTTTAAACCATTTTGCATGATGAAGAGAGCTTATTGCTAATTATCTTAAAAATAATTCTAATTCAAAAGTTCTTCAAGGTAAATCACTTATATTATGATGATGATTTTTTTTAAATCCTTATACCGAAGAAAAAAATATTGGATATATTTCAGCTATTCTGCAGAAAGAAAGCGGAATATTATGAACTCTTTTTAGAGAGCCATCTGAAGAGATAGCTTTTTGACACGATTGGGATAAAAAAATAGCTCAAATCATAGAAACGTGTAAGAATGAAAATATTACGTCTATGTGATGAGTAACAAGTCGATGATTGGTACTTATGGAAGAATTATTAAAGAAAACTAGAAAGAAAAACATATTAGAAATACGACCAAATTTTTCATTATACATTTCATGAGGATTAAATTTTGAACCTTATCGTAATTACTTTGAAAAATTATTTCCATCGACACAGGTGCAGTTTTATCAAGCTTATAATGCGTCAGAATGATTTTTTGGTATTCAATATTCAAATGAAAGTACTGATATGATATTACTTACAAATCATGGCGTATTTTATGAGTTTATTGATATGGATTCATATTTTCAAGAAAATAAATTAGTGATATCGCTTTCTGAAATACAGGTTGGTAAAAGGTATGCACTCCTTATTACTTCATATGCTTGATTATATAGATATGAAATAGGTGATGTGATCATATTCACTGACGTAGAGTTGTTCTTATTTCAGATAGTTTGAAGAACGAAAGTATATATCGATGTTTTTTCCGAACATGTAATTGTCGATAATACAGATAAAGCTTTATTGGAAGTATGTGAGAAATATAATATAGAGGTGTTTAATTACCATGTTGCTCCGCAATTTGCAGATAAAAATGGACAATGATGTCATGAATGGATCATAGAAATAGAAGAGCAACAAATAAATGCGGAAGATTTTGCTATAGATCTAGATAATAGTTTGAAAAACCAAAACTCATTTTATGCATGAAAAAGAGCATGAAATCTTATGATGCAACTTCCTGTATTGCGCTTTGTGGAAAAAGGAACTTTCATAAAACGATTTGAGAGAAAATGAAAACTATGATGACAATTTAAAATACCTAAGTTATCTAATGATAGAAAAATATTGAATGAATTGTTGTTTTAGAAACATTTTGGCTAAATGCAAAAAAAAATAGAAAAGATATCATCTGAGATCTTTTCTAAAAAACATTTCTCCATAATGTAAACTCCTAATGGGTTATTGCTATTGGAATAACATTTAGAATTGAACTTAGCTGGCAATTTCATATATTCAATTTATTCTGTAATAAAGAGGTTTTTCTGTAATTCCAATTTTACCATTTAAATTTCTCGTATGACCGTCATACAACCCTACATCTCCCTCATAGACCAAATAGGCTGACTGCTACAGCAAGCAAGAACTCAGGTTATTTCTCAGGTAAACCAAACTATGGTGATGACCTATCGAACTATCGGTCAGTATATCGTAGAATATGAACAAGGAGGAGCAGATAGAGCTGAGTATGGTTCAGGATTGTTGCAAAAACTTGCTGATGATCTTACAAGTAGATTTGGGAGGTGACTTGGTTATAGGAATTTACGCTTGATTAGGCAGTTTTATCTTGAATACGAGAATTGGCATGCAGTGCATGCCAAATTCAAAAATCTGTCACGAACTCATATTGTACGTCTTATGCATCTTAAAGATCAAGATGAAAGACAATTCTTTATGATAGAATGTTCCAAACAATGATGGACAAGTAGAGAGCTTGATAGACAAATAAATAGTGCCTTATATCATAGATTGGCTCTGAGCAGAGATAAAGAATGAGTGATGGTGCTAGCTCAAGAATGACAGATCATAGAACAAGCGATCGACCTCGTGAAAGATCCCTATATACTAGAATTCCTCTGATTACATGAGGATAATAGATATTCCGAAAGAGACCTGGAAACCGCTATTATCAATAATCTTCAAATGTTTCTACTTGAGCTTGGTAAATGATTTAGCTTTGTAGCAAGACAGCAAAGAATTACAGCGGAGATAAATCACTACTATATCGATCTTGTATTCTATAATAGACTTCTGAAGTGTTTCTTGCTTATTGATCTTAAAATAGGAACACTTACTCATCAAGATATCGGACAAATGCAAATGTATGTGAACTATTATGACAAAGAAATTAAAAATACAGATGAAAATAAAACAGTCTGACTCATTCTTTGTAGGGAAACTGATCAAGTGGTAATAAAATATACTATCTGAGATGAACAAAAAGATCAGATCTTTAGTAAAGAATACCAACTTTATCTTCCCAATAAAGAGGAATTGAAAAAGTTATTGGAATGATATGATACTAGTGAGTAAAAACGCAGACACTGTCTGCGGAATTCAAAAGATATAAAAATCCGAAACAATGTCTCGGAAATTGAAAATAATATTCTCATCAGTGATGAGCAAATTCAAATATTATAATCTGCTTACCATGAAACAATCCATAACTCTCAATAGCATCTATGATATGCAAAATATCTTCGATCAATGTTCTGATGAGGAATTGCAAAAACTTAATCAGATGCTTATTCGTACTATTGAAGCTAGGAGGTCTTTTCAAGCGAGATTCAAGATCATGGAATTCAATATTGGTGATTTGGTATATTTTATCAACGGATCATGAGTAAAAGTTACTGGAATTATTGTTCGCAAAAACAAAAAATCCGTATCTATAGCAAGTAAAGAGCATTGAGAACGAAGAGTTGCACCAAATTTAGTTCACAAAGCGTAATTCATGCTAATCTCCACTTTCTCCTTCTGTAAAACAAGGTCATCATGAATCATGTACAAAACTCAATGACAGGATAGTTGTTATCTGGTATATGGGAGTAATACAAGCCCATACGAATTATTTCTTCATCATGAGAAACCCGATCTTATTATAGGTATGTGAGATTACACAGGAGTAGATCAAGATAGCCTGAGAATAGAATCCTATTGCACCAATTCATTTAGAAACGAAACAGTGGATGGATGAGATCAAATACAGTATCCACTCTATGTTCCTATTAAAGCCCCACTAGGATTCAAGAAATGAACTGGTATGTGAAATTGATTTTGTAATAATACTTGCTATAAATTACTGAAATGGGTAGAATCAGAAAAGTCTGATGCCAAATTACTCTTTATTCACATTCCCAAAAGCTATAACTGGAGTGAGGCAGTAACAGCTATTTCTCATTTGATGATTTGATTACAGCAATGATTAACACAATAACTCCTGATCACATTTCACTCTATCGTTCCTTATTTCAAGCTAGGAGCGATATATATGCAAAGCGTCGAGAAAAAGATGGCAAATCATGATATAGTCCAGCATATGAATTCAACCGAGATGAATTTCTCGCTCACAAAAAGAATTGATGAACGATAGCAACTTTTGAAAACAAGAAAGCAAAACCTTTGACGGATTATGTGATTTCACAACACCTACAATGAAAAGAAACGATATGAGTATATCCATTACTGGAAGACAATAGCTCGCATTTTATCGTAGCAGATTTTGATGATGCAAACTTTAAAAGTGATGCTGTGTGATTACAAACTATTCTCACTGAACTCTGAATTCCAAGTTACATTGAAATATCTCGTTCTGGCTCTTGAGCTCATGTACGAGTCTTTTTTGAATGAGCTTATCCTGCTTACAAAAGTAGAGCTATTATGCTTGATTGTATCAGAAAACTCTACAAAATATCTACATTCACCAAAGAAGTAAGTTTTGACCGTATCTTTCCAAATCAAGATTACCACAGCAAAAAATGATATGGAAATTTGATTGCTCTACCATTACAGTGAAATTCTCTAGAAAAGTGATGCAGTTGTTTTGTGGATGCCAGTTTTGTGCCTTATATTGATCAATGAGAGTTTTTGAATTCAATTATCCGTATATCGCTCGATAAACTTGATCGCATCTATGAAAATTTACAATCACAGACTGAATGATATTGCATTCCTGAAATATCTGCTACGGCTCCAGTAAAGCCAGAACTGATAATTACTTGGAGTAATGAACTCTATCTCCCGAAAAACAAACTCCATCCAAAACTTGTATCGTTTATAAAGGATAATCTGAATTTCTTGAATACGGAGTATATCAGTAAAAAGAGAATAGGTAAAAGCGTATTTAATACCGAAAAGTACTTCAATTGTATCACTGAGATAGGAGAAAATATCGTTATTCCGAGATGATTTTTGGATAGTCTTACTGAATTTTGTGATGAGAATACTATTCCTTATTCTGTAGACGATAAGAGGAAACTGTGAGATCTGTTGCACTATGATTTTTCTTGCAAACTCTATGATTACCAACAACAAGCACTATCTCAAGTAATTCCCTATGATCAATGAGTCCTGGTTGCTCCGCCATGATCAGGTAAAACGGTGATGTGATTGTGACTTATGGCTCATTTCAAACAAAAAACACTGATCATCGTTCATCGCCAACAATTATTTGATCAATGGATTGAAAGAATACAATCATTTTTGTGAATTATGAAAAAAGATATAGGGCAGATTAAGGCAGGTAAGAAAACGATATGAAGCCATATTACGATTGCTATGATGCAAACGATCTCTAAAATGAATCCCATTGAGATTGCAGAATATCAACACGTCTTTGGATTGATACTAGTAGACGAATGTCATCATATTCCTGCCAAAACTTTTCGTGAAACCATCAGGCTATTTTATCCATATTATCTTTTCGGACTTACTGCAACACCAAAACGCAAACATAATGATGAAAGTCTTATCTATGTTCACATCTGACCAATTCTCGTAGAAGTAAACAAAGAGGTTAATAGTGATCTCGCTCACAATATTATTATCAAACAATCCAAACTGCAAGTACCTTTTGACTACAGAATCGATAACTACGCTACTGTTTCCAAAATACTCATCTTTGATACCGCAAGAAATCAAATTATCATAGAATCTACTCTCAAAGAAATTCAACAAAAAAGAAGAGTTCTCATTCTTTCTGAACGCAAAGAACATGTAGATACATTGGCTTTATATCTCAAATGATCCTGTGAGGTTATTACGCTCACTGGGGACGATAGTACAAGATCGAGAGATCTCAAACTTCAACAAATTAAGAGTAATAACTTCCAAGTTCTGCTATCTACCTGACAATTATTATGAGAAGGGCGAGATATCGATAATCTTGACGTGCTATTTCTTGTGTATCCATTTTCATTTGAAGGAAAACTTATCCAATATCTCGGCAGACTACAAAGATCCAAATCGGCAACAACAATTTACGATATTCATGATCCGCATATCGATTACTTTGATAAACTCTTCAAAAAACGCATGAAATACTACAAAAAGCTAATTGGATCAGGTTATCAAATTATTCAAGAGGATAGCTTATTTACATAAAAACCTAATACACTGATAATCTCTAATTATCGCTACAATAAGACCTTATAGACTTGCTATAGGTCTTTTTTTAGATAACGTCAAACCATAGGAAACACCTATGTTTTAGACTGTTTTATACGCTACCATGTACACTTGAACCCTCAAAAAATGAGATAAACTGACCATTGAAAGAGAGTATGAATTTTGAAAAACTTGAACTGAGATCGTTACGGTGGTGGGTATTTTTCAAGAGTGAAAAGCATGGTTTGCATTGCTCGATAACTGACAAAAACTGTATATTCTCCCTCCTTTATCTTCTAACCAAGATTAATTATGAAAAACACCGCATTTACCGTTGCTCAAGCTTTATCAGAGCCATTACTCAAATATGAGCACATGTATTCCACGGTAAGTATCTCAAACGACTGATATTGAGTAGTTACGGTTCAAGATGAAGCGAACACCATCGGTCGGGAGGTAGAAATTAACATGAAACTTAATCAAATATCTTCTTGGAAGCCTAGATATAAAGTGACTGAGAAGTTTATAGAAGCTTTGGATTCATATTTCTGACCTGCTACTGAAAAAGGCAACCAACTCGTCCGAAAACTCAATAAAACCTCTTATATAAGCCAATAATCTATCACTAAGGACTTGATAAGCGTCTTTTTATAGATAACGTGTAAGAACACAGTTAGGAACTGCATTTTATAACTTATTGGTACAATCATGAACCAAACAATCACAACAAAAGATCAAACTCTGTATCAGGAAAAATTCTTGAAAAAGGAAATGGAGGATCAAAGAGAACAGTCTTTGAGACAAATAGCAACATGCCAGGAAACGATCCAACGACAAAAGGGTGATATTGTAAAAAGATTGTCTCGCCTCGATACTGATGAAAATTACTCTGATGCTGAAAGAAAGATCGAGAGACAATCAATCTTATATCATACAACATTGTATCTTATCCAACAAGAACAGTGCATTTTTCATCAAAAAGCAATCATCGAGCATATTGATGCTTCATTACAAGCTTTATCTGCATAGTTTTATAATCATGAATCCAACTCAAACGAAACTTACTCCACTGGAACGTGCAATCAGAGACTTCAGAAATCAATGCCTTCCTGACTGCAACAAAGTGCGAATGGCAAGAATCGAAAGCTACCTAACCATCGTCTACAACTTTAAATCAATAGAAACTCCGACACCTGAACAACAAAGAGAATACTACAGAGCATCAAGAGTACTCTTCCAAGCGTGAATCTAGTCAGATTATCTTTTATTTATTATACTATTATTATGAACACTATTGAACTTCTCAAAACTCTGCGTATCAGAGACAAAGAAATTGCAAAAACTTTATGAGTGCAAGTAGCACAACTCAACAGACGACAGAATAAACTACAACAACCAAGTGAGGAAAGTAAAAACCAACTCAAGAACTATGCAAGAGGTCTCATCAATCATCTACAGCTTCTCATATTTGAAGAAGAATGAACGATACCCACCAACATTCCAACTGAAACAACAACCGATGATTCTGAACAAGAACTTCACGACACTAAGCCATTATCAGAGGATATCCAAGAGGAACAACCAACAATCAAAACAGCAACAAAGACAAAGAAAAAATAATCTGAAA
>CAYVXG010000013.1:0-23308 GCA_964455295.1 uncultured Candidatus Peribacteria bacterium | reverse complement strand
TCTATTTCACTCCGCTACCCGCGGTTCTTTTCACCGTTCCCTCACGGTACTATGCGCTATCGGTGTGAGAAAGTATTTAGTCTTAGACAGTGGTCTGCCTAGCTTCACGCCAGATTTCTCGTGTCTGACGTTACTCAGGTGGTGTAAACAAAGATATGACGATACGAGTACGAGACTTTCACTCCCTATGGTGGCACTTTCCAGAGCCTTCCCCTCTCGACATATTTTTTGACTTTGTAGATAATTACTAGCTTACCAATAACACTCCTACAACCCCAATTATGCAACGGCTAGAACCTTGACACAATAATTGGTTTAGACTCCTCCGCGTTCGCTCGTCACTACTAACGGAATCTCTTACGATTTCTTTTCTTCTTGGTACTGAGATATTTCACTTCCCAAACTTGCCGTCTCGACTAGCGAGCATCCCGAAGGATAGGTTTCCCCATTCAGATATCTACGACTGTAACGATTGTTGGCATCTTATCGTAGCTTTTCCCAACCAACTAGGTCTTTCATCGGCTTTCTCACCCAAGGCATCCTTTTCTGGCTCTTAAAATTATGTAATTCCTTCCAAAAAATTCAATACTTGAAATATTTTGTTTAGTATAATAGTATTTTATGATTGTATTATTATTTGAATGGTATAGAAATTTAAAAGTTATATTTTCGATAACTTTAATAAAAAAATTATAGAAAATAAAAAATATCAGCTTTGAGTTTGATATTTTAAAGACAAATATTGTGTGAAACATTTATACACAACATTTTGTTAACTTATTTCTAAGATAATAATGAACAGCAGTGGTTCTACTAATAACATTTCGGATACTAATTTCAAGACAATTTTTAACAAAATGTCAAAAATATTTTAAGTCAATTGAAAAGCGCAATTTCACAGGTCATAGTGCTTGGAATTGTAAAAAATCATTGAAAAAGCTCATTAAATAGATTTACCCTATAAATACTTTCTGACTAATTTAACTAGAAAAGATTAAATATAAGCTCATATAAGCTCATTTTTAAATTAAATATACTGATTCCATGATTCTTTTTTCATTACTTTTGTGTGCAGGATTATTTATTTGGTTCTTCAATCAAATAGATATTACATGGATGGGTATATTACCTATAGCAACCATCGTAGCTTTGTTCTTTGGTTCTGGTATACAATCTTCTCATAGATCAGGAATCAAACAATATCTAGAAGATCATCTGCAAGCATTTTCATGGATACTGATGAATGTAGGAGTTCAGATTATCATGTCTTTATATAATGTATCTTGGACGCTCAGCTCAATCATACTCCTGTCCACGAACGCTTTTCTGCTTATTATTATCTATCTTATTAAAGCTAAAGATCGACAATCTCCACTAAGAGCAGCAATTATTTTTCATGCATTATTATATATTATAAGCTGAGGATATACAGCATATCTGGTAGAAGATATACAAGTAGTCATTACTTTGATAGGAATGCTATTTGCGGTTTTGGCTGCATTTTGGTCAATATATATTACTGTGATTGCACATTTTACAGATATCAATAAGACCACTCCTATCAAATATGAAGCTTTATTTATCTACCATTGCCTGCTTATTAGTGTATTACTCAAACTCTATATTTCTTCAGATCCCTTTGTAGGTCTGATTATTATACAATTATATATCACCTTACTTTTATTCTTAATCTCCAAAGTAAAAAATAATACACCTGTTTTAGAAAATGATGTGGATATGGATGTAGAATACATATTGAGAGGATACAGAATGAATCAAATACCAAGCGCAGGACAAGATCATTTTGCCACACGACTATCTTCACCAAGACTTCAAAGATTTGTAGAGCATATGCCAGCAAGTATTTATTCTGCTTTGAGTGTTTCTAGTATTGCTACTACTCTCTTCTTTTGTGGATTAGTAATTTATTATGGACAAGCAAATAATCTTTATTTTACTGATTTCTTACTCTTCTTAGTAAATACAGCTCTATATCTGTATATCTTTTACCTTTGTAAAACTATTGGAGTGCAGGATAAACTTCGAAGATTCTTCGGATTTATCGCTATCAATGTTTGTTACTTTATCGCAGTAGCCCAAGTATTCCAGCAAGATACTGTATCTATATTATTCTGGTCAATTATCTGGTCTGTAGGAAATAATATCGCTCTCAACTATATGCAAGAACTCAGATCTTATCTTGGTAAATCTGATTATCAATACTGGCTGATGAGTAACTTCTTGGGTCTGATCATTATATTATACTTCTTCCTTACCCTCAACTTAGATATACTTTTGAAAATAGCAATTGTCGTAATGATTGTAGGATTGTGGCTTTTATTGAATAAAGATAATCTGAAACAGATGCTTGAAAAAGAACAACCAGAGTGAGAATTTCTATAAATTTTCAAATCGACTCAAATCAATAATAATAGTATAAGAAAACCCCATAATTAGAATTATCACTATAGGATTTTTATTATTAAAAATTAGTTCTATTAAGGATGAAACAAGCTTGTACCACTATTGGTATTAGAATTATTAGACCCACTTACATTTGTGAGGGAGTTGTTTCCTGGTACAATTGGAGGTTTACATTTAGCTCCAAGTGGAGATTCATCACATACCTTACCATCATTTGTTAGTGACCATGCACATTGATAGTTGGTACACACTTTATATCTTTTTACTAATCCACTATTCACCGTAGGGCTATTGAAACTTTGTACCACAAAAGTCAAATTTGGTACATTGTCCAACAAGAAATTTACTCCGCTTGCAAGACCCGCAATTCCGAGCACTCCCCCGATAATCCATTGAGTTGTTTTATTCATCAGTTGTAAATAAATAATTAAAAGATATTGAATACACTTTCATTATAGTTTTTCACAAGCTCTTTGTCAAATATTCTCAGTTTTTTCAGTTTATTTTCATTTTTTTTCTTAAAGTTTATCAGTACTTGCGAAGAATTATTCTTTAGTTCTTATGATGATCCATAAAATAAAAACATATACCATCAATGGACTGGTAGGAAACAAAATAACCATTGAAATAGGAACCAGCAAATCACTTCCTACGATTGAAGTAATAGGACTGCCAGATGCAATTATAAGAGAATCAAAAGAACGTATCAGAGTAGCACTGAGAAATAGCGGAATAGAAATCCCGAATCGTAAGTTTATTTTGAATCTCTCCCCTTCTGACATTCGTAAGACTGGAACCAGTTTTGACCTTCCTATGAGTGTAGCACTGTTGTGGTCTATCATGGAAGAGAAAGCTACAAATGTGGAACTCTTGGAGAAAGGATTATTTTTTGGGGAGTTGGGACTTGATGGGCAGATAAAAAGAATTGATGGTCTCCTACCCATGGTAATTGCAGCCAAAAAAGCTGCTTATCAAGATTTTGTAGTTCCTGCTGAAAATCTGTATGAACTAGAATACATAGAAGGTATAAGGCTTTATCCCGTGGAACATTTTACAGAACTTGTAGAGTACTTTTGTAAAGATGGAGAACTCAAAGTCGTACAAGATCATAAATCCTTACAGCATATCTTAGAATCCTATCAACGAGAACACAATTTTGCTCATATCAAAGGGCAAAGTATGGCAAAAAGAGCACTGACTATTGCCGCTAGCGGATTGCATAATATATTGATGGTGGGCGCACCAGGAAGTGGAAAAACACTGTTAGCAAAAGCTCTCCAGTCCATTCTCCCTCCCCTACACGCTTCTGAAATACTTGAAACTTCGCAGATTTATTCTGTAATCGGTAAGCTCAATAAAGATATGCCCTTAGTAGTTCACAGACCTTTTAGATCTATTCACCATACTGCTTCCAGGATTTCTATCATTGGTGGAGGCACGACCCTCAGACCTGGAGAAGTCTCACTTTCCCATAGAGGAATTTTATTTCTGGATGAACTGACTGAGTTTCCAAGGGAAACACTGGAAGTACTCAGACAACCTATCGAAGATAATATTGCAACCATCTCAAGAGTGAGTGGAACCGTGAGCTATCCTGCAAACTTTATGCTGGTGGGAGCTATGAATCCCTGCAAATGTGGTTATTACAAAGATAGAGAGAAGACTTGTATTTGTAGTATGATGGATATCAAAAAGTATCAAAGTAAAATATCCTGACCTCTACTTGATAGGATAGATATGATTTTAGAAATACCCAGAGAAAATATTGATGTAGTACTTCATGAACAAAATAGTGAGTCTAGTGAAGATCTTAGCAAGCAAGTTCTCAAAGCACGAAATATTCAAATTGAAAGATATAAATGAACTGATATTACCAATAATGCCCAACTCAGTGCTAAAAATATCAAAACCTATATCCAGCTTGAACCCGAAGCCGAAGAATTCTTAAAGTCTAGCTCTCGTAAGCTAGTATTGAGCACTAGAGTGGTTCATAGAATTCTTAAGCTTTCAAGAACTATTGCTGATTTACAAGATTGCAAAACCATCAATATCCAGCATATTGCAGAAGCATTCCAGTATAGAAATAAAACAATGTTTCTAGAGAATGAATAGTGAAAAAATCAGATTATATAATTATCTGTCAACATACATATCTAAAAATAGAATATTTTGCATATAACAAGTTGTATAAAAGAGGTCTTTATAAGGCATTTCTCTTGAATTTTAGGGTAAAGTTAGCACTTATTTGCATTTGTAGGATACTTTCAATATACTTAAAAAAGTAAAAATAAAGTCGTCAAATTTATCATTTTTTTAATTTTTCTATGAAAAGTCTATCGCTTAGCCTATTAGCCCTTCTTATTTTATCTTCAAACGCTGTATTTGCAACTGATCTTGATGCATTATTAGATGAAATTAGTAATCTTGACTCTACTTCAGGGACAGTTACTACAACTACTCACAATGCTGGTGAAGTAACTATTGAAAACATTTCTTATACTACAGACGGTAAAGATCTCTATACATTAACTTGGACTCCAATTGTGGGAGATGCAAATGTAAAAGTAGAAATCAAAGAGTCTAAAGAATCTGATTTCTTCACTCTCAATACTGTAAAAGGAAGCGATGGTAAAATTGATATTAAACTTCCAACTGCAGGACAATACCAAATTAAATTAACTGCTATTGATAGTGCCTCAAACACAGCTATCAGTAAAGAATATATCCAAACAATCAAAGTTGATGGTGTGGCTCCAACTCCAACTCCAACTCCAACAGTTAATGAACCAGCTCCAGTAGTAACTCCAACCGTAATGGATGCAAAAACTGGTCCAGGAGAAAATATTATGATCTTCACTGTATTGATGGGACTCATGATGTATGGTATCTATAGATTCAGAAGAAACTAATTATTATTAAATATACTCTAAAACTCACCCTTTTCATTGGTGGGTTTTTTGTTTTCCATTGTAAAATTATCCAGATTGATTATTATATTTCATAATACAAATGAGTATCTCAATCTAGTTTCTCTTTTAATTATTTATTACAATATATGAGCGGATATAGTCATATTTCAGTAGAAAAGATAATCCAAGATAGATATGAAGAAATCGGTGAAGAAATGGGAATATCTTTGGAAGATTGTAGAAGTAAATATGGTCAGAAACTTATTGATGATATTCAGAATGTTCTGAATACAGAAGACAATGGAAGTGATGTAATATATAAAATTAATAACTTGTACAAAAACATGTTGGAAGAACATAGACAGGATCCAAACTTCCCACTTCAGGACTTTAGACATCATATAGGAAATATCTTAAGCTATATAACTTTGGATGTTCAATTCGCAGCATAAAAAACAAATAAAACTCTTATTAGTCTATACCATTTTCAATGTTTGAATATATTATTTGATTGGAAGTACATATTAAACTTGCTACTCAGCATAAGATTTTTTGTCATTGTCACAATACTCAGGACTTCGAAAACACAGTACCAAACACTCATATCTGTCCTACCTGTACAGCCCAACCAGGTTGATTACCCATTATAAACCCTGAGTGTATAGAAACTGCTATCAAATTAGGTACCTTGTTTGGATCCAATCTCAATCAAAAATTTACTCGAGATCGTAAGTCTTATTTTTATCCTGACTCCCCTTCTGGATTTCAGATTACTCAATTTCACAATCCCATCATCACAGGAGGTGTGCTTAATTTTTTCACAGACCATTTCCAGACCCCTCAATCTATTCATATTCACGAAGCACATCTAGAAAATGATACTGCTAAGACCATTACCATCAATGGTACTACATTTATTGATTTCAATCGTAGTGGTGGACCTCTCATCGAGATCGTAACACAACCAGAATTCACCAACGAAGATCAGGTTATAGAATTTTTAAAAGAATTACAAAGAATAGTCAGATGGAATAATATCGGATTTGCAGATCTTGAGAAAGGTCAGATGAGAGTGGATGTAAATTTGAGCATTAGAAAACAAGGCGAAACAACGCTTGGAACGAGGGTAGAAGTAAAGAATATCAATAGTTTCTCTTCTATCCGTAAAGCTATCCAGCATGAATTCCAAAGACATCAGGATATTCTTTCCAACGGTCGTACAGTAGACCAAGAGACCAGAGGTTGGGATGATATTGCTGGTAAAACTTATATCTTAAGATCCAAAGAAAATGCCCATGACTATAGATACTTCCAGGAGCAAGATCTACCATTGATTAATCCAGATCAGTTTGATTGGTCACCGAACTTCCAGATGCGTAGCGGATTTGGAAAAATTAAACAGTTTATAGAGTATGGTTTTCAGAAAGAATATATTCACGGATTACTTAATAATGAGTTATTATTTGAATGGTTTGAATCAGCAGTAGAAGAAAGATTGGATCCCAAGCTAAGTGCAAAGTGGCTCCTTGGATCCATAGCCAATAAATTCAACGAAGGCGGAGAATCTGCACTCCACATCAATAAAAATCAGTTTATAGAATTCTTACACAAAATCTCACAGAATAAGATCAATGATAATATCTGTAAAAAAATTATGGAAGAATTGTTAGAATGAGGGACGAATATCGATGATTTGATTACTAAAAATACCTCTATTAGCATAGATAAAAATGAGATAGGAACTATGATTGAACAAATTATTCAAGAAAATACAAAAGCCTTTGATGATTATAAATGAGGAAAACTCACTACCCTTGCCTTCTTTGTGGGACAGTTGATGAAAGTTACAAAATGATCTTTAAATCCACTGGAAGCAAAAGATATTATGGAAAAAGAATTGAATAGCAGAATATAATCTGAATAAGAGAAAAAATAACCCTTTATTATTGTGATTTTCCTTATCCATGTCAGCAGATCTTATAGTAAATATCCTTATCTTAGCAGTGATCCTCTTACTTTCTATAGGGTTTCATGAATATGCCCACGCACGAGCCTCCAATAAACTTGGCGATCCTACGCCAAAACTCCAAGGAAGACTAACTCCAAATCCTTTGGCTCATATTGATCCTATGGGATTCTTACTGATTTTTATTATCCATTTTGGTTGGGGAAAGCCTGTACAGATTAATCCCTATTACTACAAAAATCCCAGAGTAGATGAATTTCTCGTGGCAGTAGCGGGACCCATTACCAATATTATTTTGGCGATCATAGGTATTGTAGTACTCAAGATTTATAGCGGAAACTTGGCTCTCGTAGCAAATATTCAGAATATCTTTACTCAATTTCGATCACAATTTGTATTTCTCAATATTGGTTTGGCTTTATTCAATCTTTTGCCTATCCCACCCCTCGATGGATGGAAATTCATCAAACTCATTATTGGTCAACGTATACAAAAAATCGAATACACACTCGCAACAAATCCCTTGCTTCTGATTGTAATTTTTGTATTGCTAGGACAGTCTTGAATCTTGAGTTTTATTGGTATTTGGGCTAATAAATTTACCAATGCCCTTATGCGAGCAATCAATCTGCTTTGGTAAAAGCAGTACCAAACAATCTAATATTTATTTTACAGCTTAACGTCCAATGTCTAAAAAAATCTGATCTATATTACTACAAACACTTATCGGTGTTCTCCTCATGCGAGTAGCAATGCGATATTTACAAAACCATCCTGCGGAAAAAGTAGGTATCTTCTCTACCTTTGAATATGTATATCAAAAAGTAGCAGGGATAGGAAAACGTTTCCAAGGACGAAGTAGCGGTGAATTCGGTGATCTTACTCAATTCAAATCTTCTTTTGGAGAACTTCAAAGTATAGCAGTTTCACCTGCCTGTGCAAAAGCAGTAGAAGAAAATAAAATTTCTAAGATAGAAATTGCCCAAGTTCTTGAAGATCTTGAAAATACTTCTGCAGAAAATTTTAGCGCCAATAAATCTAAGTATATTGCTTTATTCAATAGAATGAACGAAGAAATTAACAGATATTGTGAGAAATAATTAGTATATTAGTATTTTATAGTGGCATTTAATGATCCAAAGATTCTTTACATTTTTATTCAAGTCTTACCCTACCTTTCTTTTTAGTAAACCCAATATTTATCGCATTCTCCTTTTCCCTTTTCTATTGGTTTATAAAGCCAAACAATATATTATGAAAAGATAATCTGATGGAGCGACGTTCTCTTGTTGCGCTTCCATACTATTCTATGTTCAAGCACTGAATCACATAAAGACTCTATATCTCACTTATCTACTGCAGTTTTACCTTGTAACCAGGCTGCAGTTTTTGTTATCCAAACCAGATCTTTACCACTTCTTGGAGAGCAACCTACTTCAATAAGATCAGGGAGATTTCTTGTTTTTTGTAAGATATTGGTAATGAGTGAAATCATTTCATCACTAATCTCTACCTTATCAATTTCCTTATGTATTTCTTCAAAATCAAGCTGTACTTTGGCAGTTGAAGAATCAATTTTAGTGCTTCCAGATCTGATTATTTCCTCTTCATTTTCAGGGTATTGAAGTTCTAGGGAAAGACCAAATCTATCAAGTTGAGCTTCTGGTAGATCGTAAACACCTTTGGATCAAGCTGGATTGGCTGTAGCAAACACCAAGAATGGTGAAGGAAGCTCAAGACTTCCAGTACCTATGGTAATTTGTCCTTCTTCCATAGCTTGTATACAGGCTGATTGTACCTTTGGAGTGGTACGATTTATTTCATCAAAGAGTACAATATTGGAAAATAAAGGACCTTTTTTAGTCTCTCCTTCTCGGTTTTGAATACCCGTAAGATCACTTGGGAGCAGATCTGGAGTTCCTTGGATTCTTCAAAAAGATAATCCTAATATCTGTGCAAGATTCTTGATAGCAAGGGTTTTAGCCATTCCAGGTAAAGATTTAATCAAGATATGTTTACCAGAAAATAAGGATAAAAGTAAACCGTTGATGAGCAAAGGTTGCCCTATTATTGTTTTTTGTAAGAGCTCTTGGATAGTACGAGCTTGAGGCTGTGAGATAGTCAGAAACTGTATTCATGAGGATAAGTATTCATGAGCTGGTTTGCTGACTTTCCTTATTTCCTCAGGAGAAATTGTTCTGTTAACTTGTTTTTCTTTCCACAACAAAAATAATCCTACTCCTAGACCCACCAACAATATGATTAATAATATTCCGAGTTCTATAGTCATAATTCTGCTTATAGTAAATTAAATCAACTCTCCGTAAGCCCAATTCTGTTTTAGATAGCATTTATCTTACTTTAGCACGAAGCATAAAGATTTAGCACCCCTTGATCGAGTCAAGGAAGCTTGCGTCAGCTAAGGTTTACCACTCACCTGATCATCAATCAGATTGAGTTATGATATGCTGATTTCAGCAACTCACTCTTTTCACCTTTCCCCCGCAGTACTGCGGGGTAGTATAGTCTCTGTGGCACTTTCTTTTGCTGTAAATGAATACAGATCCAACCCGCGTTACAAGTTAGCTTTTTGGTGACGTTGGGACTTTCCTTTCCGTTTTTCGGAATACTATCCGAGAGTTGATAATCTGAGTATAGTGAAGTTTATAAATAATCAAGTTGAATTTGCCTCCTAAAATAGTATAAAGCAATGTATTAATTAATTTATATATATAATCTGAAAACATCTTATGACAACTCTACTACTCATCATATTACTCCTCTCAGGAGCTCTTATGTCATTCGCAATCTTGCTTATGGCTCCAAAAGGAGGTTTAGGATTCGGTCTTGGTGGAGGTTTTGCTGGATCAAATGAATATGGAACTAAAAAATCTATCGAAGGTGGATTGAAGAAATTAGCAACGGTATGTGCTGTTATCTTCATCATCTGTGCTTTAGTATATCCATTCACTAAGGAATCTACTTACAATCCTGATGATCTTACTAATTCTGGAGCTGTAGCACCAAATTTCGATCTTGGAAGCGGACAATCACTTGATGAAGGTGTAGTACAAATAGATGGAGATACTCCAGTAGATGTAGTTATCCCACAAGCTCAATAATATATTTCTCAACTAAAAAACCTCTCAATCTGAGAGGTTTTTTTATTATTTTGCTTCTTCTTTTACTTTGTCCTTATGAATAAGAAATTTATGGAATACACTATTGATCAGTTTATAGGTTTCAAATCATCCAAATCTTTTACCAAGTTCAATCATTTCATTGATAATGACCTTATCATCAGTCTGCATCAGCTGTTTTTCAGTATACCCTAAGATAAAAATACTCTTCTTTAGGCAATCCATGTCTACTCGTCAAAACTGAGTTGTGTAGCTATCTACTAGTTCTTTTGATTGATCAATATTTTGAGCGTAATGAGGAATAATTGCAAACACATATTCTCGATCTACCAATAAAGGATCAATTCCCAGCCCATTGCTTATCATAGCAAGGTCATCTTCTTCTTTACTCAAACCGTAGTCTCCTTGTGGTATATCTTGATATTTTGATTGTTCCGTTTGATATTCTGTATCTACTCCAAGACTCACTAAGTATTCACTTACTTCTGCATTTTCTGTGTCAATTTCTGTATTGAAAACACTTGTACTTAGCTCTTCCTGTGACTCACTATACTCATATCTAAAATACAAATCCCAATAAATATAACTGAGGGCTATTTTTCTGGCGTTGATTCTGTTTCCAATATTCATGAGTTGCGGAGATTAAAGAACAAAATAATATTCTGAGATTGGGTTATATATAGCAATTATGGGTCTGTAATCAATATAAGCTTAAAGAATGAGAATTCCTTCTTTATTATAATAGCCAAATAAGCGACCAAAGTCAAATATTGGAACATTAGAATGTCCTTTTAAATAACAAAAAACCTCCCTAAGGAGGTCTTGCTCTTATTTCAATAAGCAAATACTAATTACTTAGCACCTTTAACAGCTTTTTTGAAATCAGATCCAGCTCTAAATGAAACTACTTTCATAGCTGGGATTTTGATTTTTTCAGATGGTTTTTGTGGGTTAACACCTTCTCTAGCTTTTCTTTGGTTAGCTTTGAAAGTACCGAATCCTTGGATTCTTACTTCTCCACCTTTTTTAACAGTATCCATAATTAATTGAAATACTACTCCGAGTACTTCTTTAGCTGCTTTTTTAGACAATCCAGTCTTAGCTGCCAATTCAGCAACAAAATTTGTTAAGTTTAAGCTCATAATGTATACAAAGAATGATAAAATGTATACTGTATAGATAATCTGAATGAAGAGGATTTCAAGTGAAAATTACATAAAGTTGTCAATTCTGAAGCTTTTATAGTGAGCAAAGCTTGACAAATATCAGATTATTCATTTTTTAATAGCAAATGGCGCATATAGAAGTATCAAATGATCATCATAAGGAGCATAATGATGATTAATTCTCAGCCTTGTAATGTCAAAATAGAAATCATATCTTTACCTAAAAGACTAAAAACGTCAGATTCAAAAAGTTTTTGAGAATATGATCCAAGAATTGTGGTAGTTAATGCTCGTAAAATCAATGAAAGGACAAAACCAATAAGGGTAATACAGACAATCACAATGATAAATGGTATTTGAATAAGACGATAGGGAGTACCGAGCAATTGCTGGATATTGATCATCTTATGAAAGGCTTCAAACTTTGTCTTCATCACCAACATCAAGAAAGAACAGACAATGATAATCAGTACTAACACGAGGAAGAAAGACAAGAAAGTCACAAAATGCGTAAGATTGAGAGTATTTAATATTCTTGACTCTTGATCTTTGATTCCCTCCCCTATTTTGGAAATATCACCACGATTAGAGATAATATCCGCATAGATAGTTACTACTGCTTTGAGTTTATCATAATCTTCTGTAGAATTGAATAATACATATACCGTTGCTGGTAATGGATTCTTGATACCATATTTCTCGAAGGATTCCAATACACTTGGTACCTTACGTTCAATAGACTTCATAGCATCTTCTTTACTCAAGTATTGTACTTTCATACCTAGTTTCTCAAGTTTTCCTTTCATTTCTATGACTCTACTATAGGTTTTATCCTGTTGTCCTGGGGTTTCAGTAATGTAAAAATATACTCCAAGTTTATCTTGGATAGTTTGACTCATATGTTGTACTCCAAAAGATAATCCTACGAGAATGTGCAACAAATAGAGCAAAAATCCTACTAAAACGCTAATTCCTACAAATTGAAAGAAACCGTCTTTGATTATTTGTTTAATCTGAAAGAGGATAAACTTGGAACGAACGGATTTCAAAAACATGTAAAGCTATTAAGAAAGTGTAAAAGTAGGCTGTTTGAGTACTAAGAATTCGGTAAATATCTTTATTTTTTCATCGTAGTATTTGATATCTTTATCATAACATTGGAGTTTAGCCTTATATTTGCGATAGTATTTAATCATATTTCCTGCTGAACTGTACTTATGTTGCATCAAATACAATTGAATCAGATTATAGATCACTTCAGCATCATATTGATTCATTTGAAATGCCATCTTCAGCATATCAATGCCCTTTTCATGATTCCCATACCAAAATTCTGATAAACCATACACTCTGACTACTTCTGCGTTTTCAAGATTAGTAAGTTTAACCGCTTTCTTGAGGTAATCTCTTGCATCTTGCCAGTTTTTCTTCTCCATCTCAATTACCCCCTTGATATATAAATTCATAGGATCTGTAGGGTTTTGAGTAAGTAAGAAATCTACAGGCTTTGAAGACTTATCAAGTTCTCCACCACGATAGTGGATATCAGCAATCTCCATAAGGAGAGTTTGATTACTTGGATCATCTACAAGATAATTATTTACAATTCTCAATGCTTCTTGAAGCTTTCATTTTTGCTTGAGCACAGTAATTTTCTTTAGCACTTGCTCGTGGATATACGACATGTTTCCGTGGAAAAAATAAAATAAGAATAATAAATTATAAGCTGAAGTCGTACTATATACTATAAGTGTAATCATACCCTTATAAGAAATCAATATACGAAGCTAAAAATAGAGTAAAATAATCTGATCTCATTTGACATTGAAAAAACAACCATAATTATTATTGTATCATTTACATAAATAGTTAAATGATAAAGCTTCAAGCGCTATTTATGAAGTAGCTTCTCTGGTGAGGTGGATGAGTGGTCGAAGTCAGCTCACTGCTAACGAGTCGATCTCAAAAGGATCCGCGGGTTCGAATCCCGCCCTCACCGAAAAACCC
Source organism: uncultured Candidatus Peribacteria bacterium (assembly GCA_964455295.1). GTDB lineage: Bacteria > Patescibacteriota > Gracilibacteria > Absconditabacterales > Absconditicoccaceae > CALMFT01. Next base: position 9,696 of record CAYVXG010000013.1, on the reverse strand, counting down.
CCAATAAAACTATTGGGATTTTTTGTTGCTTTAAAGACTTTTAGTAGTTATTAAGCTGTAAGTTTATTACCAATTTGATCTTCCATTTTTACTACAGTACTTTGACCCTGTTTGCTGGTCATATATACTCCATAAAATTTTTGACCTTTCTTATTATCTTGACTTACTACTCCCGTAGCCAATTCTTTCATAGTTGGGAAAGTATCTTCTCCACAGATTTTTTGATACGCATTGATTCTTTTTCTGATATTGGACGCACAGGCATCAATCCCTTCTTGCCAACTTGAAAAGTATTTATTTTTTCCATCGTCTGTATTACCTACATTACCTGGATTATGGTTATCAATCGCTCTTCTACCATCTGTACCATAACTACTATCATTACGCATAAAGGCAAGTAAGAATGAAACGGGAATATTATATTTTTGAGCAGAATTATTAACCATTTCAGCATCAAAAGGAACTCCTCTTACCTTATCAAGTTCCGCTTGAATAGTAGCAAGATTAGTAGTTTCATATCCTTTTTTTCCTTTTTGAATATCATCGATTTCTGACTCATCCTCAGGGTCAAATTTCTCCCAATGTTCCTGATCTTGAGTTTCCTCTGTGCTTATTGCATCAGTAGGTATAATATAATCAGCACTAATGAGATTATCTGATCCTGTGCCAAATAAGAAATCCAAAAAGACTCCCACCACAGGAAACATTTTCTTAATCGAGTCCTTACATTCTTCATATAAAGCTCCAATTCCACTTTTCTTGAGCTCATTTCCCGTAGCTAAAGCTTTTTGGAATAAGAGTGTACCATCTTTTGAAGCCTTTTGAATGGTGGTAATATCTGTATCTTTTAAAGATTCATTAATCTGACTCGCAAGTGCAAGCGTGTCAGTAGAAGTAGCTTGATTATTGAAGAAAGGCATGAAATGTGTATTGAGATCAAGCGTAGAATCTAGAGTTTGAGCTTGAAAGTCTGGATTAGCAAGAAGATAAGCAGAAAGTTTTCTACTATCCGTAAACAGAGAGTTTTCTCGCGATGCTCCTGGTAGTTTAGCTGGATTGAGTTTACCATCTTTATCTATAAGTTCTTTCGTTTTAGCAGTTTGTAGTATGGTAGTCAAATTTCCTACTATTTTGAGAGTGTCTGTTACTACAGAAGCTACTCCAAGTTTTTCAAATAATGGATTGAGAGAAGTCTGCAAAGTAGATATTGGTCCTTGGATTTTATTACCCAAATCCCCTGCTTTTCAGCCTATTTTATTTAATTTTCCTAACATACTTGAAAATAAGGATTGTGGTTTTTTCTCTGTTGCACTGTCGGGAGTTTCCATTTCTTTTCCTCCATGAGCTGCAGAAAATTTTTGCATAAGAACAAGCTCCATTGTAGCTCTAAACTGAGCTCTGAGTCTTGGTTGTAGTATATCTCCCAAAGTCGTATTGACATACATATCCATGAGACCATCAATATTTTTCATGGTTTCTACACCCAATCTGGTATCAAGTCCACTTCCCGCTAATAACATATTAAGACTTGATGGAATATTTTTGCTATCAAGTTGGTCAAGTTTTTCATTGGCTGTGGCGGCAACTGCTTCCTGAGACTCAGGATTTGTATATACAGAATTTTGAATATCTTCTTTAGTTTTATTGGCTTCCGATTGAAGTTCTTGAGTTGTTTTTTCTGCTTCTTTCACAGCTTTTTGAGCTTCAGGAGAATTATCTTTATTTCCATTAATACCAAAAAACTTCGAGAGATTTTCACTAATTTTCTCACCTGTTGTTTTGATGTAATCCTTTGCAGAATTCATGGTTTCTGACACTATTCCTTTGTCTTCATCCATAACAGATTCAAATAAATGTAAAGTGGCTACTAGTATAATTATAACTACAAGTATATCATAATGCAAATAATCTGACACTTAGAAAGCGAAAAAAGTTCAGATTATAAATATTCTGATTATTTTCTTAAATTTACTTTGAGATTGGGAGCTAATAAATTACTATAGGATTTAACATACTATTTTCAGTTCTTTCAGCATTTTTCCTATGGATATTTCAGCATATATAAAAGAAAATCTCAATACCGAACAAGCCAATGCTGCCCTCCATATCGATACTTCAAGTCTTATTCTTGCAGGCGCAGGAAGCGGGAAAACAAGAACTTTAACCTATAAGATTGCTTATTTGGTCTATGGTTTGGGAGTATACCCTAATGAAATTTTTGCCGTAACTTTCACCAATAAGGCAGCAAATGAAATGAAACATAGACTCATGGAAATTGCCCAAGATATTGAGAAAAAGCAAGCCGCCGAAGGGACAGAAGAAGTTTCTGAAGCCAATCAACATAAGAATAATTTTCAATGGATTGGAACCTTCCATTCCTTGTTTTTGAAGTTTCTCAAAATAGAAATAAAAAATTATGATAGTAGTTATGATAGTAATTTTGGAGTATACGATGATAGCGAGTCAAAAGCACTTATCAAAAGGATTATCGTAGCAAAAAAGCTTGAAGAAAAGATAGAATATGATGTAGCAAAAAACCTCATCAGTAAAAATAAAAATCAAGGAATTCTACCTCATGATTATGCTAAAGGAATAAAATTACCGAGTGACCAATATTTTTTACAAGTCTATGAAGAATATCAAAAAGAACTTCACAAAGCCAATATGATGGACTTTGATGATCTGTTATTACTCCCCTATCTTATTTTCAAACAAAAACCTGAAATCTTGGAAAAACGACAGAAAAAGTTCCAATTCGTACTTGTAGATGAGGCTCAAGATACCAACTGGATCCAATTTGAATTGATGAAAAGACTTACAAAATGAGGAGGAAATATTACCTTTATTGGAGACGATTTCCAAAGTATTTATCGCCGACGCGGAGCTATGATGGATAATTTTCTCAATGTTCAAGCGGTACGGCCTGATATACAAATTTTCAAACTTCAAACCAATTATAGATCCAAGCCTCACATCGTAAATGCCAGTAATCATATTATCAAAAATAATCTGAAACAGTATGAGAAAGAAGTTACTGCCCATCGTGAAGGAAACGATAAGATCGTAATTATGCAGCACGGAGATGAAATTGATGAAGCGAAGCATACCATCGAGCTTATCGCTAAACTCAAAGAAGAAAAAAATAAAAAGCGAGAACAATTTACCATCCTCTATCGTAAGAATGCCTTATCATCAGTTTTTGAGCAACAACTGATTATGGAAGGGATTCCTTATAAGATCTATGGTGGATTTAAATTCTTAGAAAGAAAAGAGGTGAAAGATATACTTTCTTATGTAAAATACCTCTACAACCCCAAAGATAATGTAAGCCTTAAGCGCATTATCAACACCCCAAGACGTGGTATCAGTGATGATACAGTAAAAACCCTAGAAGCTTATAGTTCACAACATGATATCGCTATAGATGATTTAATTAATGACCCAATACAATTAGCTCAAACAGGATTGGCAAGTAGAGCTTTAGAAAGTTGTAAAAAGTTTGCTGTGAGTATGAACTTCCTCAAAGATCTCCTAGACACTCTTACACCCGATCAAGTCATAGATCAGATTATTCATACTATTTGATACAAAGAATATCTTACTGAAACTGAAGGTAAACAAGCACCAGAAAAAATTGAAAACTTAGGAGAGCTTGTGAATCTAGCGAGAAGATACAATGGTGATTCTATATAGCAAAAAACCTCAGAAAAGGTTTTTTACATAGGAATGAGAATTTTATAATTATTGCTGTTCGTAGAGTGTGTAAGTAAGGAGACCAGTATATACACCAACTGGGGTATAGGCAGGAATCGTTAATTGTAAGAATGGGATTTCTCCATATTTACCGATAAGTCCTGAATTGAAGGCTGAGTTTCTATTAATGAACTCTTTGGGAGTGTCTAATGCAGCCCAAGTATTCAATACATCCGAGTGAGTAAACACTCTAACGTTAACTGATCCTGAGAGTGGAGACGTACCTACCGTAGTACCAACAGTAAAACTAGATCTAAACGCTACATTACTTGCAGCAATAGTATTCGATCCATTGGTGAGCGTTGCCATTTGTACCGTAGTATAGTATCCAGTATCTGATCCTCTTTGATCATCTACATAGAATACATCGCTGAAAGCACCTGAGGTAATTTGAGGTTGTTGCGATACGGTAAAGGAACCAAAGTTGAATGCATCGGGGGACCCAATACAAATATTTCCTCCCGCAAGAGTAACTTGAACAACAGTAGTAGTGTTACAACTTGTACCTATACCAAGACATCCTGTCCCAGCCGATACAAAGCTTGCAGCTCCAAGTAGAGACATTGTTCCAAGAGCTAGTAATAATTTTTTCATAATGAATTAAAATCAAGTAAATTAATTAATGTTATTCAGATTATAATCATTTCTCTATTGTTTGTCAAATATTTGAAGAAAACGAACTATACCTTGATAAATGGTGGTTATGAAATATTTAACATACAAAAAAAACCTCATGAAAAGGTTTTTTTTACCTTGTTAAATAAGGGTCTTTGATTAGTGCCCTGGTTCGTAGAGTGTGTAGGTAAGGAGACCAGTATATACACCAACTGGGGTATAGGCAGGAATCGTTAATTGTAAGAATGGGATTTCTCCATATTTACCGATAAGTCCTGAATTGAAGGCTGAGTTTCTATTAATGAACTCTTTGGGAGTGTCTAATGCAGCCCAAGTATTCAATACATCCGAGTGAGTAAACACTCTAACGTTAACTGATCCTGAGAGTGGAGACGTACCTACCGTAGTACCAACAGTAAAACTAGATCTAAACGCTACATTACTTGCAGCAATAGTATTCGATCCATTGGTGAGCGTTGCCATTTGTACCGTAGTATAGTATCCAGTATCTGATCCTCTTTGATCATCTACATAGAATACATCGCTGAAAGCACCTGAGGTAATTTGAGGTTGTTGCGATACGGTAAAGGAACCAAAGTTGAATGCATCGGGGGACCCAATACAAATATTTCCTCCCGCAAGAGTAACTTGAACAACAGTAGTAGTGTTACAACTTGTACCTATACCAAGACATCCTGTCCCAGCCGATACAAAGCTTGCAGCTCCAAGTAGAGACATTGTTCCAAGAGCTAGTAATAATTTTTTCATGATGATTAATAAAAATCGAATAAATATGATGCAAGTATTTTATTACTTGTATCATGATCATAATCAGCCAATGTTTATTTGTCAAATATTTTGTTAAAAAAAGTATAGAAAATGAGTATTTATTTTTTAAAAACGTTTTCTTATTAGTAATCAAGCCAATAATACAAACAACAGTGCAAGTGTAATTTGGTATCGTATTGGAGAAGTTTGGAGAGTATAAAGATTGGTAATAAATATATTTACCTGTCTTGTGAGATCTTCAGCATCTACTCCAGTTTTTGGTGTTTGGAGAGGTAATATTCGCGCAGAAGAAGCTTTGGAATTAGCAAAATTTTGAAGAAGCATTGAAACTATATCGTCTCTCACGTTTAATATTTTTTTCGGATTATAAATAGTAACTACAATATACTTAGTATTAGGGATGGGAGTATAGTATGGTGTAAGAGGAATAGGTATATATATTCCTCATGCAGCAGGAAAGGAAGGTAGCGCATTATGGAAGAAAAAGACATTACTATAAGAACTATTTCCCAAATAATCTACAGCTTCCAGATACCATCGAGAAGTACCTGGAGGAAGTCCACTAAGTTGGTACTCATTAAGATTTCCAGAAATAAGTACTTCCACTTCAGATTCAAAACCTGGATCTAGGGCTAAATGGAATATATAATGACTCAAGCCTACTCCTGCGTCTGTTACTCCTGTCCATTGTACTTCAAAAAAATTGTATAAGGTAGTTCCGTTGGGATAAGAGATTTGTGGACTTGAAGGCCCTATGTTATCTACGTATACCATATCCTTACCAGTATGATAAATACCTCGCAGTGTTTCAAAATCTACTCCCACGTATTTGAGGCCATCGCCAGCATCTACTATTATCGGAATATCATAATTATAATTCCCTGTCCACTCCCCTGTGTATTCTCCTTCTATTTCACCCGTTAAAGTATAAGTAGAATGAATACTTCGATCCGTAACTGTTTCTATATTTACCACAATATTGGGATCTTTTATATATACTATTCCTCCTGTAATCACAGTATCTCCAGAGGTAGATATAAGATTAATATGCCCGATAAGATTAGAATTAAGAGTTACTGCTACACTAGTTCCTTTTGTACAATTAACATCCCCATCGAGACAGTTTTGACTTTGAGCTTGTGCAAAGCCCATGCTTACTATTGCATAGGCTAAGGCAGTCAATAAGATAACTAGAAAATTAGTTGATTTGATGTTCATTTTTTGGAGATTTTGATTTTGAATATTTCTTCTTAAGTATGATTAATATAATCAGACCTAAAAATATCAATAACCACCATGGCATCAAAAAGGCATGAGCTTGAAGATTTATATTGTAGTCTTGTGCAATAATTGTTGCGTAATTAGGCATTTGTGCATCGATAGCTGCCTTGTAGTCATTATTCAAATCAAAAGTTAGAGGTCCACCAATCCATCTCAAATAGAAAGGCATTTCTATATCTACATAAGTATATCCACTGGCTGTTATCTTACTCACAATATCCTTCCATTCTTTTTCAAAAATCCAAAATATTTTTAATTTAACTGATCAGGTACTAGATACCGGCAAGTTTCCATTATTTTGAAGCATGTATCTGACATTATATTTACCATCATTTACACGTTTGTAGAGGGTAAGTAAATTCGTATCAGAAATATTTTTATAAGTTGTCCCACCACTAAATGCACCGTACTCCATATTTATTCTTACTTTACCATCAACATATACATCAATAAAGTTTGCTCTACGTGAGAGAACTTGCACCATTCCTTCTTGAGCGTTTTCCTCAAGAATATGTGTAGTAAGACAACCATTCGCTAAACCAGCATAACCTTGTGGAAATCTTAATTGTACTTTCGTGGTGAGAGCTTGGTTTGGTTGGAGTTCAAAATCAGTATTTGGTATAGTAACATACTGACCAAACATATCTTTTTCATTTTCTGGTTTACAGGCTTTCTTGGAATCTCCTACACCTTGAGTAAAGGCTCCATCTACAAAATTGATACCAATCTTGAGAGGAGTGGGACCATCGTTTTGTAATAACACGCATACAGTTTTTACTTCACCAGGCTTTGCTTGGAGGGTGAGAGTTCTGGTACCAGCAGGATCAGTAGGGTCATTACAAAATCTAACTTTTACATCTCATAAGTTAGAAACTTCGGGTTCTGGAGTAGAAACATTTTGAGCAAAAGTGAATCCCCCCAGCAAAAAAGCTAATAAGGCAAGTACAAATAAATGTGTTTTTTTCATCTTTATGATAAGAGAATAATAAAATCGCAATACCTTATATTATTAGATAATATCAGTATAGATATGTGAGAAGAAAATATCAAAGATTTATATCAGTATATTCCTCATAGGGAGTTTATTATTTGACATCCCCAAAACTTATCTAGTAATAATATTAATTTTCATATAATGTATAAGTAATAACTCCAGTGTAAATATCAATAGGAGTATAGCCTGATATGGTGATTTCGAGATCTAATTTACTACCATACCTTGACTTTTTTCTCATATTTGGCGCAGTATCTCTTTTAATAAAGACGTAGCTACTATCTGCTATCTGATAATTATTCATCAATGGATCTATAGTTACGTTTGGATTGGCAGTTCCAGATAAAAGATCTAAAGAACTTGCCTTTCGTTGAATTTGTGTATTTGGTATGATATATCCATTAGCTCCACTTAAATTACTCATTTCCAAGGTAGTATAATATCCACTATCAAATCCTTTCTGATCATCAACATCAAAATAATCTGATTGTCCTGAGTAGACTCCCGTAGAACTACTTACTACAATCTCTGTAAAGCTCATACTAGTAGGAGAATTAATACAAACATTTCCCCATACATCTACTACTGCATAACAAGTAACACTAGCTCCTGACGATTGATTATTCTGAACCGTCAAAGCTACTGTATAAATAGAAGAGGTAAGGTAATGGAATCCTCTTGGACTTATAGGATTACTTACTGGAGAACCTATACCTCGATCAAGACTTGTCGCTGTCGCCCATCCGGGTATCGTCCAGGTCCCTGTTGTTGTTACCCCTACCAGACCATTATCTGGAGTGAGTATAAATCCAATATCTGTACAGCTTGGACTATTGTAACTACAGATATTACTACAAGCATCATCATTGTTTGTATTACCATCGTCGCATTGTTCAGTACTTACCATATATAAGTAAACCTGATTATTTTGAACATAACTCACGTATTTCCCATTCGATGAAACAACTGAACTAGCAGAAGAAGAAGTAGCACTCTTTGTAATGTTTACGAATTCACTAGTTTGGATATTATACAAGAAGATATCTACTAGTCAGTTGGTATCTCAGGAAACAAGATTGCTTGCTGATGATTGGAAACTCAGATAACTACCATCTGCCGAAAGTGAAGGCTCAAAAGATCCTCCATTAGATGTTTGAGTAACATTTATGAGTGTATTATTTTGAATATCATACAAGAAGATATCACTAGCAAAATTTGTATCTCCTGGTACAAGATTGCTTGCTGATGATTGGAAACTAAGATAACTTCCGTCCGCTGATAAAGTTGCAGCTGTACTAGCACTACTACCACTTCTTGTAATATTTACAAGTGTGTTAGTTTGAGTATCATAGAGAAAAATATCTCCTACACCATTAGTATCTCAGGAAACAAGATTTGAGGCAGTTGATTCGAAAGCAACATATCTTCCATCTGCAGAAATAGAAGAAGCGCTTGAATTATTATTTCCATTTATAGTGATATTAAGCATACCACTAGTTTGAATATCGTATAAGAAGATGTCTTGACGTCAGTTGGTATCTCAGGAAACAAGATTACTTGCTGATGATTGGAAACTCAGATAACTTCCGTCCGCTGATACAGATGGATTTGAGGAAGTATTATTTCCATTTATAGTGATATTAAGCATACCACTAGTTTGAGTATCGTATAAGAAAACATCAAACTGTCAGTTACTATCTCATGGTACTAAATTAGAAGCATTTGAAGCAAAAGCCACATATCTTGTGTCAGCTGTAATACTTGCAGTATTCGAAAGACTATTACCACTTTTTGTAATATTAATGAGACTATTTAAATATACATCATACAAGAAAACATCAGTTGTAAAGTTTGTATCTCAAGAAACAAGATTGGTAGCATTGGATTCAAAGGAAATATATCTTCCATCAGAAGAAATGAATGGGTTTGAAGAAGTATTATTTCCTACAATATTTGTTAAGTGGTTTTTGGATATAAGGAAGGTAGAAGGACTAACATTATTCACCACACCATCCCCACAGTAGAGTTCTTGAGTATTACAAGATGTATTACTACCACCATATTGACCTAGACAAGACCATGACCATTGATGAGTACCAGAATTGTAAGTGAAGCCAGTAGCAGTTCCTACAGTACATAGACCTGTAGTTCCTCCACTCAGAGAGTCTCAGTTGTTATTAAAGTCGTAGATGGTACCACTATTTATCGCTCCACAAACTCCATCCAATTTATAACTCAAACTTACACTACAAGTAGCAGTGATA
>CAYVXG010000012.1:0-26056 GCA_964455295.1 uncultured Candidatus Peribacteria bacterium | reverse complement strand
ATGAATCTTTTGGAAGAGAAAGTTGATCGAAAGGGTGATAAAAATTTTCAGTTTATATTTTTTATTTTTTATTAAAAGAGCTAAAAAAAGCCTATAAATTAGATACCAGACTCATTCTTAAAATAAATTTTATCTAACTAAAATTGCATGTTCTTGTCTGCTTTTCCTTCTGCATAATAATATATCGTTTTTGACAAACAAATAAGCGATCGATATGATTTATGATAGATTATTTTATTTACACATTATATTGATCAAATGAATTTGAATCCTGCAAAATTATTATTTTCTGTGCTATTCTCTGAGCATTTGGAAGAACCTCTATCTCATTCTGACTTCATGATCAAGGGGAAGGAAATGAAAGAAATCAGTAGTGAATCTGATGAAAAAAAGGTAGAAGCTTTTCTGGTGAAAGAATTTCAAGAGTTTCTTGATAAAGCTGAGAAAAGAAACATGATTGAGAAAAAAATCAATATCCAAGGGATGGATTTTGCTACGATGCTGGAAACAGTAAAGAGCGCTCTCAGAGATAATGAATCTGGAAAAGATGTTAGAAAAAATAAAAAATTGGGATCTAAACTTCAGATATTTATTGAATCGATTCAAAATTTCCAAGATGAGCTACAGATTGCTCAAAATGAAAAGGTTCAACAATTTGAAAAGGTAGTAAGAGAGATCAGAGATACTGTTGCAGGAGATAGAGCTACAATTATTGCCCAAAATACTGGCGCTAGAGCAAATGAAAGAGATGGTGTTACGCTTGGTACTAGAATTTAGAAGAGTACCTCAAAAAGAATCAACAGAAAACTCAATAAATTGGATCATGAAGATGCTGTAGATAGTTCATTCACAAAAAGATATGATAAATATATAGAAAGTATTAATAGTGGATCTCAGTTGAAATACTATGAAGCTTCAACAGGTGGAGAAATAAAAGTAACTGAAAATGCTCCAAGTATAGATGTTTCTAAAGGTGGCTCATTACAGAAACTTGGTTTCTTAATTTCTGATATGAATTATGATGCAAAACTTTGGAGAACGCCAGATAAGGGAGACTATATGAGTAAGACAGGAGTAGGAAGATTATTCCATGGACAGTATAGAGAAGGAAAATTTGCAAGAGATTTCAGAAATATTCCTACAGAAACTTTAGCAGAGACACAAATTTGGGAAGCTTTTCAAAGAGCTTTAACGCAACTCGAAATCAGGTATGGTAATAAAACCTTAGCTGCCAATAAGATTAGTCAGAATATGGCAAAATTCATCAATACGCTTATTCCTAACGGTAAGACATTGTATGGACTTGATAAGATCCCAGATGCGGATGCTATGACTCCTGATATATTATTTAATCTTATCGCAAAAAATGCTGGTTACCTCAAAATCTTTAGAGATCATGGTCTGTATCACTTCCCTGGAGATATTTTTGATGTATTTGCTGCAGATAATACTCCACTTGAAACACTCTATACAAAAACAGCGGATTCAGTAGCTTTCGAGACTGATTCTCTTGGTGATTTAAATAAAGATTATGATGCTTTGTTGCTCAGACGTCCAGAAGTACAACAATTGGAAAATATTTCAAATAAAAAGATTAATGATCTGATTCAAGAACTGGAAACAACAACAGTAGACAGTGATGGAAATAAACTCAATGCAGAACAACTTGCTGAGCTTAAACTCTATGCTCAAGATCTGCAAGATAATAGAAACCTCTACAAAAGAAACTTCACTATCGGAGGATTGAGTGCTATGGTATTTGCTTCTCATCATCTTGGATACAGAAACAATGCTGGTCAACGAGTGAAATCAGAAACAAAAGTGGATGGTCTTGGAGCTGGAATTGGTGGAACATTCTGGAATGATGTAGTAGGAAATTTCACTCAAAATATCTCACGAGGTTTAGGAATCTTTGCTTCAGATTATTATGATAATAAAAAAAATATTGTTGGTAAAAACGGTCTCAATGTTGGTGTAAGCTTAGCTTACAATGCTAATATTGCAGCTGGTCAACAAATTGGTAATACGAATTACAAAACATGGAATGTAGGATTTGGTCTTGGAGTGGGAGCGGCGAAGTGAGAACTCAATAATGGAGCAATGTCATTCTCACCCTACGTATATGCTGCTGGAGAAAGAATTATCAATGAAAATAAATTGATTAATACGCTCGATCGTAAATCAGCTAAGTATCTTGGTCTTGGAGTAGCCGCTAGTATTGGTGGTCTTACGCCAGCTTTGAGATATAGACAAGATCAGCTTGCGGGTATTGAAATCTCATCTGATGCCGTATACTCAAAAATGAAAACTATTTTCACTGAATTATTTAGTAAAATAGATCCAAACAATATTCAGAATCCTGATGCGTGGGAAGAAGTAGTAAAATCGTCATTAGGAAAAAAATTTGATAGAACAAAAGCTAAAACACTCAAACAGCATATGATGTTACTCGTAGGTCTTATTCAAACTTTGGATACAAGTTTACAAGGAAACTCCGTATTGGATAAAACAGTAATGACTAAACTTGCTGATCAAGTTGCCTACAATTATAGTCTCAATTGGTATAATGAAAATATAGATAGTCTGAAAGGGATCAAACTTGAATCACTTTCATTGGCTCTCAATCCTGCTTCCTTATTTGGACTTGCTGATACTAAATTCACCGTATTCCGTAAAGCTACACAAACTGATGATATCAGGTCGTTGGGTGAAGCGGTAACTAATATCAATCAAAATGCAGGTGCTGCATTCTTATACAATTCTAGTGTAGATAAGGATGGAACTCATGTGGATGCTAGACTTACTCTCAAAGATGTGGTTACTTCTCAAACGAATGGAAATAAAAACTTCCTTCTTGAAAGTATGATCTCTGCTGGGGTAAAATTACCAAAATATAAAGAACTTATGAAATATGATGAAAAATCTAAAAATATTTTAGTTTCTCCAGATCTTGCGAGTTATATGCAAGTAAGAATCAAACCTGGATTTCAAAAATACCTTGCTACGGATGCGAACAACAACTTAGTAGTTCCACAAGATATGGTAAGTGGATTTTCTCAAGTACTTCAAAATAATCAGACTATCAACATCTTATCGTTTGGATTTGGTTTAGAAGGTGAGACAAGTAGTAAAATTGAACCAATTTCACCATGGGTAGAGCGAAGAGGAAATGAAAAACTTTATCAAGGAAATGTAGGTAAAAAAGGACCAATTATTGTAGGTCAACTAAAGAATACAGCACCTGAAGCGTATAAAACTCTTTGATCATATAGTTGGAAAACTCAAGGAGAAATTAAGGGAATAGAAGATGTACTCAATGAGCTCAATCCTGCTATTTTAGATACCTATAAATTCAAAAACTTTGATAGCAAGGAAAACAAATTAACATTAGTAAAAGCAAATGAAGAAATTACTTTTGCTCTTGAAAGCGTAGAAGAAGGAAAAGTGAAGACTTATATCTTTAGTTTTGATGGAGTGAAAAACTCTTGGGATCTCCAAACACAATCAAGACCTAAACTTGGAGGTGATAAGGGGAATATTCAATTCTTATATACTAAAGTGAAAAATAGTTCTGAGGAATTTGAATCAAAAGATATAAGCTTCACTGATTTTGAAACAGGACTTAGTTTAGAATATTTAAATATATTTAGAAACTTTAGTCATAAAGACGCATTAGAAACTAAGTATGATAAGAAAGGAAAGAATGCAGTTCTGTCATATATCAAGTTCTCACAAGCTATGGACAACAATAACTTTGCTGAGGCTGCTAAAGCTGCAAACCTTTTATTTAAAAATAATCCAAAATATAAAGGGTTTACATTTAGTGCCGACAATAAGAAAGAACTCTTTGATTTATGTGAAAATATGATCGCGAGCGCATTATGTAATTATGATGAAAAGACTTTCAAATTGAAGACTATGAATAATAAATTTGGTGAATATATGGCTAGAAGAGATCTTGGATTCTTGAGAAGATGGAAAAATGGAGCTGATACAAAACAAGTAAGTGCTCAAACTGTCGATATGTACAGAAAATCTTCCCTTGATAAGATGTTCAAAGATTCTTCAAATGTATCTACAGGACTTACTTTGGGAAACTACACTAAAGTAAAAGGAAATTATGGATTTGATGTAGATAGAATAAGTGCTAAAAGTATGAACTCTATTATCTATGGATATAAAGGAGCAAATGATACTCACGATGAAAAACTCGTAATGGGGCATGAAATCGTAACGGGTAGTAAAAAAGCTATTGATGGAAAGGGAAAAGATGATAATAATCTGAGAAGATATATTTTCAATCAAGTACGTGAAAGACATGATGCTTTTGCTGGATCAGATCAAATGATCAATAATATCTTAAATGGACTGAGTGAAGAAGATAAGGGAGCAATGACACCAGGACAAAAAAGTGCTCTTGCACAATCTTTGATGGAAGACTTCCAATCTGGAAAAACTGAATCAAAAGTTACTATCAATAACAAAGAACTTACTATCAGAGCTGATTACTCATTCTTCTTCTATCCTGATTGTTTGAATGAAGGTATGGGAGTACAGTTTAAAGTAGATACAGCTGTGCCAAATACGGTGGTTAAGCCTCCAGTTCAACTTACTGATAGAACGAACGGAATGCCTACTGGATTCTTTACGAATGTAGCAAGTGTTGCTCAACGTGCTTCTGTAACAGGAGTGAACTTCGGACTTACAGCAGGTGTGAAAGTAGTGAAACCAGTTATTACTGAACCTGGAATTGAAGAACCAGGAGAAGTAACAACAGAACCTGGAGTAATCGAACTTCCGGATGGAACTAAGATTAATGTTTCACAAGAATCTTCAATTACTTACGAATACAATGGAAATACTATCAATGTGGAAGTAGTAACAAAAGATGGTAATGGACAAGCTTTATATAGTGTAGTAGTAACTGGAGAAAATCCAGGTGCCTATATTGGAACCTTTGATGAAATCTTCGGACAAGGAGAAGAAGCAGTATATTGAAATACCTTCACAAATATTAATAATGCCATATTAGCAGAAGGTAATCCAGTGACACCTACAAATCCTAATGCTCCAAGTGCTCCCAAAGCACCAACTTTACTTCAAAGATTACAAGAAAAACCATATTTAGCTAACAACTCAGCTGCATGGATTGCAAATTATCTTTCAATGTATCAGGGGAATTATCAAGCTAAAACTGGAAGATCTTTGCCAAGTGAAGTGCTAAGTAGCTTGGAAACTAGACTTTCGACTATTTTGAGTGAACAACAGAAATCTCAAAATTTAGATAAATAATACAATAATACTCTTGACAAATATATAAATAAATATAATCTGTAATAAAATCGAATATAATTTATAACTCTCCCTATAATTATGAAATTATTCTCAAAACTCTTGTTGGTACTTGCGTTGATCGTACAACAATTCTTCCCTTTTGTTAGTACTTGGGAATGAGTGGAAGCAAACGCTGCTGCCCCAATTGTACCAAACACTATCAGCGCACCACTCGCACAAAACTCGTGTCAGGGTGCATGGCAGAATATTTTGGTCTATAAAGGGAAAACAATTACCTTATATGACAAAGTAAACGGATCATCAAATGATTTCGTGAAATTTGTTCATAATCAAAGTAGTATTGATGGCTACAATTTTAGCAATATTTTTGGTGGCCTATCTTTTGATATTATTAGTGATGCTAAACCAAAGACATTTTCTTCAGTATATTGGGTATCAGATACTACTACACCTATCAATCGTATGAATAGTAGAATGACTCTTGCTTCACAATTGGTATATAAGGTAAAACCTTTAAGTTTTACAAATCAGTCCACAAGTTCAACTTCTATTTTAGTAACTACAAGTCTTAATCCATTAAACCAACAAACATTGTATTTACAAGGAGCGGGAACACCAAGTCAACCTACCGTCCAAAATGAATGTCAAAATATCTATGTGGCATATTGTGGTGATGGAGTAAAGGATAATGGTACAGCAAATTACTATGATGGGGGGGATTCTACTAATAATTTTGCAAACTATGCACTCAATGGAGGTGAACAATGTGACGATGGTAATACTAACAATGGAGATGGTTGTAGTAGTACCTGTCAACTTGAAACTAATCCTCCTGTGTGTCAATATCAACAAATTACACAAAATCCACAACTCAATCAACCAGTACAAATTCAATGTGGAGCTCCTACAGGATTTACTTCTGTAAGATTAAAAATTTTAAAAAATGGTACTCAAGTATTCAACCAAACTCAACCAGTTTCACAATACACTTTTTCTTACACACCAACTGAAGCAGGATCTTATACTTACGAATGTATTGAATATTATAATCAACCAAATAATGGTGTAGTAAGTTGTGGAAATAGTTTCACTATTGCAGCTTCAACTCCAGTATGTGATTCATTGACACTTACACCTCCAAATGGTGGACAAGCTCCATTTGATGTGGATTATGTCTGTGTGGGTCAAAATTCTAATGCTTATAATGTAACAATTACAGGACCAAATGGATATACTAATAGTATCTCTAATCCAGTAGGAGGATGGGATGATTTAGCTCCTGGTGCTTATTCAGTAGTGTGTACAGTAGGAGGACAAACTTCACCTGCTTGTATTAAATCATTCAATGTTTCTCAGCCTGCAGGAATTGATCTTTCAATCAATAAAACTCATATGAATGGATCCAATAGTTGTCAAACATACAACTCTGGAAGTTTCGTAGGATTCAAATTGGTAGTTACTAATCAAGGTGCTGCGCCAGCTACAAACTTTACAGTAAAAGATTATCTTCCAGCAGGATACCAATTCGTATCTGCATCAAATGGAGGAGTTCATAATAATGGAGTAGTTACTTGGACTATTGCGGGACCTCTCAATCAAGGTCAATCAATGACTTTATACCTCACAGGTAAAGTATCTGCTGCAGGAAATTATTGGAATAAGACAGAAATTT
The DNA here is from genome assembly GCA_964455295.1 of uncultured Candidatus Peribacteria bacterium. Lineage (GTDB taxonomy): Bacteria > Patescibacteriota > Gracilibacteria > Absconditabacterales > Absconditicoccaceae > CALMFT01. Next base: position 19,089 of record CAYVXG010000012.1, on the reverse strand, counting down.
GTAACTATGAAGAAGCGGGGGAACCGCAAGATCCTGATAGTGATCCTTGTACTATGGGAGCTTCTGGAACGCCAATAGAAGACGATGAAGATGAATTGTGTCTTGATGTGGTAAATCCAATTACTCCTTATGTTGATATAGAGCTTACTAAAGAAGTAAATGGAAATAATATGCTGAATAGCGGAAACACTATTAGCTTTACAGTAACAGTAACAAATAAAGGAAATACAGGAGTAAATAATATGTCTGTAAAAGATTACTTTTCTAGTGATCTTACGAATGTAACAGCTAGTAATGGAGGAATTGTTCAAGGAAATACAATTACTTGGAATAATATTAATCTTGCAGCTGGAGCATCAATAAGCTTTACAGTAACGGCTACAGTGAGCCAAGCTGGTGATTTCTGTAATATCGCTGAAGCAGGAAATTATGAAGTAAGTGGAGGGCCACAAGATGCAGATAGTAACGGATGGAATTATTATAGTTATCCTTATGAAGATGATGGGGATGTTGCCTGTTATTGGGTAAGTAATCCAGAGCCTCAAAACTTTGATGTAGAATTACAAAAAATTATTACTACTCCTCAAGGGCAACTTGTTTCTGGAGGATTAGTAGGATTCAAACTTATTGTAACTAATAATAGTAATGTAGCTGTACCAGGTGGATACCAAGTCAAAGATTATTGGCCAAATAATATCCAATTTGTATCTGCAAGTGATGGAGGAACATTCCAAAATAATATCGTAACTTGGACTTTAAATCAACCTCTTGCTCCTTATGCAACAAAAACTTTATACCTAACAGGGAAAATTCTTCAAGCAGGTTGGTATGATAACTGTGCCGAAGTAGGAGCTTACAATGGTAAGAGTTCAGGTCTTACTCCGCATGATGTGGATAGCGATCCATTCAATCATCCTCATCAAGATGTAGAAGATGATGAGAGTTGTGCTGGTTTTGATGTACCAGTTACTGAAAATCCAGTAAGTTGTGATAATCTTACGGTCACTCCAATAAGTGGATCTGTGCCTTTGACTATCAATTATAATTGTACTGCTACCAATGCAACTACTTACACTGTAAATCTTATTCAAAATGGTGTAACGACTCAAATTGGTACGAATCCAGTAGGAACTTATACTATTACTAATCCTGGTGCTTATAGTATACAGTGTGTGGTAAATGGTACTATCACTTCTCCTTCATGTAAGAAAACGGTAAATGCAGGTTCTAGCCCATATATCGATCTGAATATTAAAAAACTTTTCGCAGATACAAATACAGCTACGCATGCAAACTTCCATTCTGGAGACAACATTTCTTTCAAACTCATTGTAGGAAATAGTGGAACTGCGACTGCTACAAACTTTACGGTAAAAGATTATTTACCATCAAGTTTACAATATATTAGTAGTACTCCACAAGCTGCTTCAGTAAATGGAAATACAATTACTTGGAATATTACTTCGCTTGCCCCTGGACAAACTACAACTATTACTATACAAGCTAAAATTATTCTTGCGGTATGGGAAAAAAATAGAACAGAAGTTTGTGATTACGAAGAAGCAGGCGAGTTACAAGATCCAGATAGTGATCCATGTAATATGGGACCTAATGGTATGCCAAATGAAGATGATGAAGATATGATTATGTGGGACGTAGACGATCCTACACCTGGAGTAAGTTGTGATAGTCTGACTATCAATCCAACTACAGGGACAGTACCTTACAATGTAAATTACAATTGTAATGGAACAAACGCTCAAAATTATACTGTAAAACTCTTTGGAGGAAATCTAGGACCAAACGGTCAAGTAGTAGGAAGCACAAACCAAGGTTCATTCTTGATGACTCTTACAGGATCTTATAGTGTACAATGTTTTGTAAATGGTACTACTACAAGTCAAGCTTGTACAAAAACGGTTGTAGGAACTACACCAGAAGTACCGAGTTCTGGAGCAAAATGTAATTATATCACTGTGAATCCAAATGGAGGACAAAGTCCATTACCCGTAAACTTCTTCTGTAACGGTGGATTCTCTGATCAATATATAGTAAATGTAAATGGACCAAACTTTAATCAAACATTTGTGACTTCAGGAGGAAGTATTGTACTTACTGGAGCTGGAACTTACACCTTTAAGTGTACTGTAGGAGGAGCAACAGCGCCTGCCTGTGAAAAAACAGTAAATGTTATTGGTGGAAATACAGGGTCTGTATATACTTGAGGAGTGCAATGTCTTGATCTTATTGCTAGTCCAAACAATGGTTTTGCAGGTCAAACAGTAAACTTCACTTGTAATAGTTCAGGTGGATCTGTTCATCAAATCTATATCTATAAAGATGTTATAAATACTTCAAACCTTATTGCCTCATTATACGGTAAGTCAGGATCATACACTTTTGCTAACTCAGGAAATTATATTGCTAAGTGTGTGGTTGATGGAAATATTGATTACTCATATGATCTTTATAATACTACGAATTCAGCAGCTTGTACTCACAAGGTAAGAGCTAACGGACAATTGTGTGCGGTAAAACCAACACTTGCTCCATATAAGGTAAACTTCTTGAGTCCTAGCGAACGAGCTACTATTGGTACGATTACAGAATATTGTACAGATGCTGAAGTAAATAGTTTAGCATGTAATACTGATTCTAGTAAGATTCAATATACAGTCGCTAAAAACTTAGAAAGCTGTGTTGAAAAAGTAACTATTAGTGGTGAACAATGTCCTCCAGGAACTGTTTGGAATGGATATTCGTGTACCAGCACTCCATTCAACTATTGTGGAAATGGTGTAGTTGAACTTGGGGAAGACTGTGATGTAGGAACGAGTTCAGATAGAGTTATTAGAAATGGTTCAAATAGAGGTAAAATCTGTACTGCAGATTGTAGAATTGAAGGAAGTACTGATGCACCAAAATGTATGGATATTGATCCACCATCAATCAATGAAGGTGAATACTTCCCATTCTGGTGGAATGTAGATATGAAAAAGGTGACAACTGCAACAAGTTGTAGTGCTGGAAATGATGGTAAGATCTTATCTAATAGTATGCAATGTACTTTCAAGATTTATAATGGTAAAAGAGGAACAAAAGATCCTGTGAAAACATTCACTATTCCATGTAATGATGATAAAGGATACGATACTGCAGTTATGAAATTCTGGGCTGATAAACAAACAACTAAACCATTCGGAAGATATGTAGCACTCTTTGATAGTGCTATCACCAACGGTATTTATGGAGAATATAAGATTGAATTGAGTAAGATTGATTATAATGTATGTAATGGTACTGCAAGCACAAGAAGAAGCTATGATGGTACAGTATGTCAATATAACTTTGTAGTAGGTGAAGGATATATGATTCAGAAAGGTGCGAATGTAAGTACCTTGAAAGATACTTCAATCCTTGGATACTATGGATTCTCAAGTAATACTCCTAGATTTGATTTATATCTCAAAGGAGTACAACAATCGCTTTCATTAAATACTTTTGAAATTACGAAGAATCTTTCGTATTTGAGTACAGACTTTGTAAGTAAATATGATAAACTTGGTGAAAATGCAGGAGTAGGGAAAGAAAAAGTTCCTGGTAAAAATATCTTCTTATATGATAAGTCAGTAACTTTGAAAGACTCTGATCTTCAAGATCTCAGTACCGTTATTGTGAAAAATGGTGATCTTAGACTTGAGGGAACTATTGCGAAGAATATATTGTATGTAGTGCCAAATGGTAGAATTATCATTGGAGGAGATGCAAATTGTGATAAGTATACAGAAGAACCTACCCCACAAATTATCCAAGGTATCTTGGTGGCTGGTAAAGGATTTGATTCTGACACTTACCTCAATAATAATGCTTCCAAAGCACGATGTGCAAATGGTTGATTGAGGATTAGAGGTACTTTAATTGGAGGTTCTGTAACCAACTTGATTGAGAAAAGAAGAGTAGTTCTTGATAAGTGGTTCCAAGGAGCTAACTTTGAATCTAAGGTTCAACATATTATTAACGGACCAAGCTTAGGAATCAATCAAAACACAACACTTTGGACGACACTTCCTGGTGCTGATGAAGTTGCAAGAGTACTTGGAGTAGAAAAAAGATAATCTGATAAGTAATCGCACCGAAAAACCCAAACTTAGTTTGGGTTTTTTTAATTATTAATCTTTACACTAATAATTCTGATTATTTAATTATTCTTATAGCTCTACGACATTATCTCGTGTATCTTGTTGACTGTCTTTACGATACTCGTGAATAGCGTTTCTTGTAGCAAGAATGGCAATAGCACCCGCTCTTTTTCTTCTTGGTGATACTTCAAATCCCTCAGGAATAAGTGTGTTTTCATAGGTCATCTGTAATACTTCATCAAGTGTTTTATCTCCTATCAATTCACTAAAAAAGCTTGCAGCAGCAGTCGTAATCATGCTGGTATTACCATCATAGGATCGAGCAGTAATAGTATCATTTTCTATTTTGAGATAAACTGTGATATCATCTCCACAGATACTATTTCCCTCATGTCTAGAAATGGTGGCATCTTTCATAAATGCTTTATTGACTGGGTTATCATAATATTGACTAACAAGGTCCAACATTAATAGGTGAGGAAAAACAAAATTTAAAATCACTATACTTTACATTCAGAATATACATATATCAATACATATTAACATGAGATCTTTGGAAACTTGCAATATATACTTCCCATCACTATAATCAATTATATTCATTTTTAAATCAATTATCATGTTGTTAGCACAAGATTTTCCTTACGGTGATGATTTTGTAGAGAACCCTTCCAGTGACCCTACAGAACTTCTTAAAAATACAGTAATAGGAGATCAGGGTAATGATAGTTTTATAGAACAAGTTCTCAAAGTTTTCTGATTTAACGTAGGAGAAGAGGGCGGAACTTCAAAAGTTGTTACTGTTTTCAGCTATGCACAAGGTATCATCAATATAGCACTTGGTCTTTTAGCATTTATTTGTGTCATCATATTGATCTATAATTTCTTTTTAATCTTTTTTGGTAAAGAAAAAGAAGGTATAGAAAATGCTCAAAAAGCAATAAAACGTGTGTCTTTTGTAATACTTATTATTGGTTTAAGCTGGATGGTAGTGAGTTTCCTTTTCTGGTTGGTAGGAATAATTATTAAATAATCTGATTTCTGATTATTAAAATTTATCCAACTTTTTTAATGATAATCTGATCTTCTCGTGTGAGAGTGTAAAGTTCTCCTTTCTCCACTAAGTTTACACAGGGGTTGAGAAATTGTGTTACAGTGAGGTCAGTATGATCATCGAGTTGTTTTTTTCGTTCATTAGCGAGTGCTGTACTATCATAACCAAGGTCATAACTTGCTACAATTTCATTACTCATATAATCTATAAGAGTTTTGACGGCATCCTCATCATATAAGAATACTTGTTGATCATCTTCAATTCCTTTTTCTCCTTGGTCATTATTTGATTTGAGAGTAATATATTCTCCTTTTTCGTTTACCTTAGTGATATAGATGGCAGCCTCTTTATGATCTCCCATAAGTACATCTGGATCAGATGGATAGAGAGATTTGAGGATTTTGAGATGATCAAAAAGTCCATATTCTGATTTTTGCATGAGGAGATTGATATGACCACATCCACAATGGAAATCATCACCAGTTGCTCCATCACCTTTATGAACATGACTATCACTATGGGCGTAAAATACCTTATTTTCTACTATTCTATCTCGAATTTCCATTCCTTCTTCTCCATTCAAATTTTTTAAAGCTACTAATAACATAGCATACAGACCAAACTCTCCTCCAGCACAGTTGAGTAATAGCTCATGAGTATTTTTGTCTCTTGATCTTCCGTCTACACACATAATTTGTAGCTTCCCAGAAGTATAAGCCTTGATAAGTTGTTCATGTGTAAAAATAACAATATTTGACTCAGAAAGGAGTGATTGCATAATAATAAAGACTTAATTATAAATATTATTACTTAAAACTATTAAGGAGCTTTTTACAAACTATTTAGGATGGTATCAATATTGTGAATCGCAGGAGTTTTATCTTTGGGATCCTCAGTAATTACTGTTCCATATTCAATTTTGTGAGCTCCAAGTTTTGGATTGATATTACCAAGGTGAGTAAGAAGTGAGGTAGTACATAATTCTCTTAATACTTCATTAGCATTTCCACTTTTATCTTCAAACATTACAGAAGTAACAGTAGAAAATAAGAGTTTTTCTAATTGAAGATTGAGTACAAATGATTGAGTACTACCAAGATCATTTTTGGTGCTGACATCATTTCTTGCTCCAATTCCTATATTATTATCAGCTGGATTTACAATAGTAATTCTATTTTCTTCGTTGTGTTTACCATTGAGAATAGTGCTTTTTCTTCCTGATTGGTCGAGAACGTATTTCTTTACCAAAACTTGAACTCCGCTATCAATAGATTGGTCATGCATGAAGTATTTCATGGCTGCACAGCCATCATATTTACATTCTCCTCCAAAATTTCCATCACAACTATGATAATAACAAATTGATCCAAATTTTTTAAAGATGTCTTCAGTCTTTTCCTTCAATTCTTCTCTACTTATTTCTAATTTTTCACAAATATCATTTCTATTTTTTGCAAGCATATCTGTATAATTGATCAAGAAACCTAGACCTCCTCCAGGATATCCTGAACCTTCTGTTAACATATCTGTCAAATTGAATGATCCTAATTTTCCTTGTTGAAGAGATTTAAATCCTTGATTTTGCTCGGAAGTCTCTGTAATCCCTTTCATAATTTTTTCCTTATTCACTTTTCTTTTATCTTGCTCTTCGTATCGTGTCTTTCTAATGGGGTCAGCTAAATAATCAGAAATATATTCCTCCAGTCTTTGTTTATTAAATATTCCATTATTTTCTTGTAAAAATCTTAATAATAAGATTCCTGAATTGTGTAACATCACTGGTCTTCCATCAATACAATTTGTAGTAGAAAGGAGTACTTGAGCTGCTTCTTCAGGATTCATTTGCACCCATTCGATGAATTCTTTGAAATTGGGAACGAGGATAGTAGTATTAGGATTATTGAGATGTTCCTCAAAACTTCTCCCAGCATCTTCATCTTCAAGATTTTCTCCGATTTTTTGATTATGATTTGAATTATCAAGTTGAGACTCGTTTTGTATGGTATGTTTGTTTGTTTCATGATTCTCAGCTTCTTCATAGGAAATGTAAGCGAGCACTAAGCGGATTTTCATTCTTGATAGACTGGGGTGATAAATAAAAAAGCGAACTTACAATCTACTCTATTTATACTGAATTTCAAGAGAATTGTCAAAAAAAGACTACTTTTATTGAGAAATATAAAAGAGTATTTACTTTCTTGATCAGAGAGTGATTCTGAACTAAAAATAATGGTAAAAAATCATTTGAGATTAGACAGATAAACTGTATAAGAAACCTTTTTACACTTGTGAAATAGAACATGACTATAAAATCTTCAACTTATCAATCTTTGATAGATCATGCGTATGATATAGAGCCTAAGGGATTTGAAGTAAAAGATAATACATTGTATTTTCAAGGAATGAACTGTATGAATCTGGTAAAAGAGTATGGATCTCCCCTCAAAATGAGTTATCTTCCCAAAATTAGTGATCAAATTCAAAACGCTCAGCTCAATTTCCAAAAAGCTCTTAGAAATCATGAATATGAATGAGAATATATGTACGCTTATTGTACTAAAAGTTCACACTTTAGTTTTGTGATAGATTCGGTTCTCAAAGAAAATGCTCAGCTTGAAATTTCCTCCGCTTATGATCTTCAGATTATTAGAAATTTGTGGAAAGTAGGTAAAATTGATACTTCTTTGATGATTATTTGTAATGGATATAAGTCTGATCTCTACCTCAATGATATTGTGAACTTATGGAAAGAAGGCTTTACCAATATTATCGTAGTGGTGGATAATGCTATTGAATTGAATTCTTTAGATAGTCTGATTAGTGAGGGGAGAATCAAGATTGGTATCAGAATCGCAACTGAGGAAGAACCTTCATTTGATCTGTATACTTCCAGACTCGGTATTTCTGCAAAAGAAATTACAAAACTCTATCATGACTTGATTGCTCCCAATCCCAAGTTTCATCTCATAATGATGCATTTTTTCATGAACTCTAAAATCAAAGATACTGCCTATTATCGAAGTGAGCTTTCAAGACTTGTGGAAGTGTATGCGGATATGAAACAGCTGTGTGATAGTGTGAAATACCTCGATATTGGAGGTGGCTTCCCAATTATGCATAGCCTAGAAATGGAGTATGATTATGAGTATATGACTGATCAGATCGTCTGGACCATCCAACATATTTGTGATGCTAATGGCGTGCAGACTCCGCATATTATTACTGAATTTGGTTCTTATACTGTTGGAGAAAGTGGGGTGATTGTCTACAAGGTGATCGGTACCAAACAACAAAATGAAAAAGAATTACGATATTTTATTGATAATAGTTTTATTACCACTTTACCTGACACCCGAGGGATAGGACAAAAATTTATTGTTTTACCTCTCAATGGCTGGGAACGCAATTATCATCAAGTAAACCTTGGAGGAATAACTTGTGATAGCGATGATTATTACAATAAAGATGGAAAAGGGGATAATCTGATTTTACCAACGGTAAATCTCAAAGAGGGAGAAGAGCTCTATATTGGATTTTTCCATACAGGTGCTTACCAAGAATCGATAGGGGGATACGGTGGAATCCAACATTGTCTGATACCAGCTCCCAAACATATTATTATCGACAAAAAAGAAGATGATTTGATTATTTCAGAATTTGCACCAGAACAAGATGCGAAGCAAATGTTGGGAATTTTGGGGTATAATTAATAATCTGATTTTGAAATTCAGTTTATAAAGAAATATCTCTCTCACTCAACCTTGCTCCGTAAAGAACTCCTCGAGGAATAAAGAAAAGATAATTCACCATGCTATCTTCAAAGACATGGAGGAAAATACCAGCTATCAACATACATACAAAACCTGTACTCCATAAGAGTATGGGTTTATTGAATACTGATTTAAATTGTTGAGTGTAGTTGATATGTTTGAAAATACTGAACCAAAATGCTGCGAACAAAACTGGACCAAGTCGTCCGTAATCCAGAGCAATTTGTAGATAATAATTTTCTGGTAAGAGTGACCCATTCCAATGAATTCCAGGTCCGCTTGACCCCAAACCATAACCCCAAGGTTTATTCAAGAATGCTTGTAAAGCCTCAAACCCAAGCGTAAAATGTTCAGTTGTGGAATCCCACTTTAAGAAAGTGATATAACCAAATAATCCTATCAAAACCCCTAATCCTATTCAGCTTATAAATTTATTATTTTTAATCCACTGACTTTTTGCTGCTAGAATTCCAAAAAATGTTCCTAGTCCCACAAGAATCACTCTTCCTAAATTGAGTACTCCAAATAGCAGTAAGCTAGCTTTTTCTCCCCATTCTTGAGTTTTTGTTTTCATTGCTGAAAGTCTGGTTGCCCATAAAAATGGAAATATGCCGATCAGCCAAAATGCAAAATTATTGGGACCTGAGAAAAGACCAGAAAACCTCATGATTCCGTCATGTTGCGTGAGATAATATAGGGGTGGTGCGATACCTTGTTTGTAAATATTGAGCTCTCCAAATCCGAGGTAGTGCCAAAATTCTGGGAAGAGTACTTTGGATCCTTGGATACATAATCCACCAATCAGTACAAACCATGAGAGTCTAACTATAAAACGTAACCAAGAATTGAGAGTTTTTTCCTTATTTTTGAGTTCTGAAATTCCATCAAAGAGGGTATGACCCACCAATCCTGCACTCCAAAATACAAACATAAAGTACCATCCGTATTTGAGTCCTATGATGGAGTTTTTGGTAAACTCGCTAAGATAGGTAATGTTGAAATAGGTGACTACCAATCAAAGTACTAAAAAGAGTAGTCATATCATAATCTGAACTTTTGTTTTCTGAATATAGGCATGGAAAGCTGATCGATGTGTCAGAGCAGTGATTGCTATGAAAGCTAACCAGACCAACTCTTTTATACTCGAAATGATTTCTTTATATTGCCCATCTAATAGTCCAAACACCAAGAAAGTATGAGCAATGAAATATAAAGTCATAGCAATAAGAAAGTATTTGAGAAATTTTAACATAACCAGAAAAAATAAGAAAAATAGAAGAAATATATATTATTTTGATGTTGTAGTCTTGTATTTATTAGGCATTTTTTCACCCCTATGGTAAAAATTGTAGTTTCATATTCAACCATTTGTTATGAATATCCTCTTATCTGTATGAATTAGATTATGCAAAGTTGCTCAGAAAATCTGAGAGAGAATTTTTCCCTCCAGATGTATTGGGTGCAAGATGAGAGGAAATTTGATGTGTAGAATCTGTCTGGGGAAAGTAACAGCACATCCAGAAATTTGTCCCTCTTGTCATAAGCATAGTAATTGTGGGAGAATATGCATGGACTGTAAAGGTCGTTATCCAGATCTAGAGGGTATTATGATTGCTTTCAATTATTCTCATCTTATCAAAAAACTTATTCTTTCCCTCAAATATTATCATATCTATAGTATTGCAGATTTTTTTGCCCAAAAGATTGCTCTGCTGTGTTCTTGTAATTATCTTCTCAATCAGGATAGGGAAAATAATCAGACTCTTATCACATCGGTTCCTTCCCATCGATATCGTCGCCTCTTCATCAAGGGTTACAATCAGTCTCAATTACTTGCCCAAGCTTGCTCTCAACATTTGGGGATTCCTTATCAATCCATAGTTAAAAAGCGCAAGAAGACTCATTCTCAAGCTTCTTTGGATAGAAAGAAAAGACTAACAAATTTACACTGATCCTTTCAGTTAGCATCCCCTCTAACAAATAGTATTAAGACTATAATTATAGTAGATGATATTACTACTACGGGAAGTACTTTACAAGAAATTGCTCATTGTATCAAACAATCTTATCCTCATGTACGTATACGAGGAGCCGTAGTAGCAAGGTCAAATAAGTAGACTTGCTTTGCATTTCCTAATAAGTTTATTATAAGAATACTAATCTCAGTTTATTTATTATTTTATAAAGCCTTATCCATGAAAAATATTCTTAAATATATACATACCTTTCTCATCATCTGTGCAAGTGCATATTTATGGTACTATGTTATTACCATGATGCCAGGAAATCAAAATGCAATCTTTATAGCTATTGGAGTAAGTATTTTTTTATTACTTTTATTGTGGATCAAATACTCTCATATTGGGAGAAAAAAACGATGGATTGTAGGTTTGGGTATTGTTGGAGTTATTGCAAGTGAATATGTATTTGTGAATCCAGATTTTGTGTATGCTCACGATATTGTGAAAATTGGTTTGGTAGTAACTATCTTTATGGCATTGTTTGGTGTATTTGGAAAAAAGAAAGCGTTTGTGAAAGGTGAATATAGTAAGAAAACAGAAATTATTGAGGTATAATACATATTTAGAAACTCATCCTAGGTAAATTAGCATTGGTTGGGTCTGGAATATTTGCAGATGTAGCATAATTGGCTAATGCACCTCCTTGCCAAGGAGGATACTGCGAGTTCGAATCTCGTCATCTGCTCCAGCTGTAAATATTATTTAATTAAAAATATACAATTTATGAAACTAATAATTACAAGACATGGAGAAACTTATGATAATTTGGAACATCTTTTGACAGGACAAAAGGATGTAGAACTTACTGAAAAGGGACAACAAGAAGCAGAAGAGTTATCTAAAAAACTTAATAATATAGATATCAATATTATATATTGTAGTGCCTTAAAAAGAACAAAAGATACTATCTCTCCCTATTTAAAAGATAAGACTATAGAAATAAATTATACAGAAGATCTAAAAGAGATGGATTTGGGAAAATATAATTGAGCAACGGCAGAAGAAGTAAAAGAAGAAAGATCAAAAGGATTGGATCATAGAGTTGGTTGAGGAGAGTCTTTATATGATTTGTATAATCGTGCAGATTCTTTTCTTAGGAAGATTATAAGAAAACATGTAAATGATACGGTATTGATTGTAGGTTCCAATGCTATCAATAGAAATATTATAGGGTTAATAAAATGATATAGTATAGAAAGAATTAATGAAGAGAAAGAAAGATATCCTAATGTAAGTATTCTGGAATTTGAGGTAATTAGATAATAATCAGCAACTTTATTTTATGATCAGTAATTTCTCATGAGTAAATCAGAAAAAAAATTACTTATTATTCTTTTAGGATTGGTAATTATAGGATTATTAGCAAGATATGTAGTATTTAAAGATGCTATTGACCAACGATGAGCTGATTTAGAAAAACTTGGACAACGAGAAGCGCAATATAAAAAAGATCACCCGAATGCTACAAAAGCAGATATGGATGCTGCTTTCAAAGATGGAATAGATACTATGTCCCAACGAAAAGAAGACTGGAAAGCTAGGAACCCAGGTGCTACTGATGCAGACGCAGACGCAGCTCTCGAAGAAGCTTTCAGAAAACTAGATCCAGAAAATTAATTTTTTTTTAGATATTCTGATTATTTATTTATATTTTAATATATTCTACGTATCAAATAGGACTATTTTTTATACCTAAAGAACTTATAGGTCTCAAAAATCCCAAACACTCACAGTGAAACTACAGCTACCCACATTCGATCTTTTCCATCAAGTGCTGTGAACTCAAAATAAGAGCCTAGTCCTGTACTGAGCGCTATGACATGGAGAATAATACTAATGGCTACGGCACCATTGAGATAATGATTGATAGGCATTCTTCGAAAGTTTTTCGTGCCTGATCTAATAGAATAAGCGAGTAATAATTCAGTACAGATAATCGTAGTCACAATCACCGTCCTCATATTTTCTAAACTATTGTGAGCGAGTTCATAAAAGTAAATCAATATCAGACTACTTGAGCAAATGAGAGTAGTGAAAATAATAGCTCCCCACGAACCTTTCAGAATATCTTCGTTTTTTGATCTTGGTTTTTGTTTCATAATATCTTTATCTCCTTCATCAAATCCGAGTGCAACAGCAGGCATACTATCGGTCACCAGATTGATCCAGAGTACTTGGATGGCAATCATAGGGATAGGGAGCTTGAGAATAATACACATTACGATAAGAATAATCTCATCAAAATTTACTCTCAATAAAAATTGAACAAATTTTTTCATATTGGCATAAATCAATCTTCCAGATCTCACACCATTTACAATACTCACAAAATTATCATCAAGTAATAACATATCTGCAGCTTCTTTACTTACATCTGTCCCAGTGATTGCCATAGAAATTCCTACATCAGATTTCTTGATTGCTGCTGCATCATTTACTCCATCACCTGTCATAGCAACTACTTCACCCAACGATTGTAAAATCTCGCAAATTTGAACTTTATGTAACGGACTAACTCTCGCAAAAATATTAGTTTGTTTTACTGCCAGTATTTTATCTTCACATTGATCAAATTCTTCTCCTGTCATAGCATTTCCGCCAAGACCGATTTTTTCTGCAATCGCTTTCGCAGTATTGATATTATCTCCAGTAATCATAATTACTCTGATACCACCTCCTTTACATTCTTTGATTGCTTCGGCAACACCATCTCTTGGTGGATCTATCATTCCTACCATTCCCAAGAATATGAAATCTTCCCCACCATCATTATTGTAAGCACATCCCAATACTCTGACTGCCTCTCTTGAATATTCATTATTTTGTTTGATAATCTTCTGCTTATCCTCGCTATCAAGTCTAATTATTTTTCAGTCAATATTAATCTTATTACACAGCTGAATCATGTTTTCTACTGCTCCTTTGAGATATGATATACCTGTATGATGAGTAATCATATATTTTTTAGCACTATCGAAAGGGATTTCTCCTATTTTTACGAGAGTTGGTGATATTTTATAATCTGAAGCAATCTGGAGTAGGGCAAGCTCGGTAGGATCACCAATATTGGGGAGTTGAGCATTCCCACAGTGCACAAAACATTTGAGAAGGTCAGTATGATTTTTTTGTTCTTTAAATCCTTCATCGCCCTCATCAGAAATCTTGAAGGTTTGATTATTTATGAAAATATCTGTCACAGTCATCTTATTTTGTGTGATAGTTCCTGTTTTATCGCTACAAATTACTGTCGTACTTCCCAGAGTTTCAATACTTTTGAGTTGTTTTACTAATACATGTTGTTTGTACATTTTTTGTACCCCAATCGCCAAGGTGAGAGTTACCACTGCTGGTAGTCCTTCAGGAATAGCACTTACTGCAAGACTTGTAGCTACGAAGAACATTTCATAGAGTGTATGACCTTCATATAGACCAATCAGTACAATGATAATTGCGATTGCGATAACGATAATTGCAAGCTGTGTTCCCAGTTTTTTTAATTTTTTTTCAAGTGGAGTGACAGCATCTTTGGTAGCCGAAACGATGTGTGCTATTTTCCCTAATTCTGTATCCATACCTGTTTTTACCACGATTCCTTTTCCTGTACCATTGATGATGTAAGTACCAGCAAAAAGTATATTATCTGTATCTGCAATAGAGATTCTTTCATCAATAATAATCTGATTATTTTTTACTGCTGCTTCACTTTCTCCAGTCAAAGTAGATTCATCTACTCTAAGCTCATAGGATTCCAAAACTCTTATATCAGCAGTCACTTTAAATCCTGCATCAAATTTTACAATATCCCCAGGTACCACATCCTTACTATCAAGTTGTACCATTTTCCCATCTCTAATGACATTGACGGTATCTGAATTGAGATTGATAAGTTTTTTTAGTGATTGATCTGCTTTATATTCTTGTACAAATCCCAATACTGCATTTACAATAAGGATAATCCCTATTACTACACTATCTGTGTATTCCTTGAGAGTTATGCTCAAAGTAGCAGCTACCAATAGTATATATACAATGGGACTGTGAAACTGTAACAAAAATTTGATCCAAAGACTCTTTTGTTTTTGAGGAGTAATTTGATTGTGTCCATATTGCTCAAGTTTAGCCTTTACTTGTTTGGAAGTTAATCCTTTCTCCAAATTTGTTCCGAAAATTTCTTTGAGTTGGCTACCATTTTTATTATGCATTAGAAGAGATATTTGTAAGATAAATATTCACTCTATTATATTCAAAATAATCTGATTTGTCAAAATAATGGCTTTTATCAAGCACTTTAGAAAATTTCTGACCTTTTTCAGCTGTATTATGAAGAAAAATGAGTATTTTGAGTAAAGTTTAATTGTATATCTTTTATTTTGTATGCTTTTCTTGTGAGATTTAATAAATATCATGCTGGATCCCTTGTTCTCCTTCTCCTTCTTGGCGGAGTAGGAATAGGATTGAGAACAGAAACTATCAATCTTTTTACTCAATCGACACTTTCTTCTCCAGAATTTTCTGTTCCGCAAAAAACTCCGATACCGATGTCTGCTTGGAAAGTGACCGATATTCAGCCATTGACTGGAGAACTTTTGATTTCACCAAAGACTTCATGGTCTGGGCGAGCTGAACAACTTCAAAAAGCAAAGGACTTCCTTTATGTCTGGATTTATGATGTGACATTTGCAGATGCCAAAAATATTATAAAAAGTATTGCTCAACAAGGAACAGATGTAAAAATGATCATTGAAGACAATAAATTTGGGGCGGATAAAATTCCAGAACCACGATGATGGGGCATACAAGCTAGGAATGATCTCAAGCTTCATACCAATTTCATGCATGCCAAAACCTTCGTATCTTCCTGATTATATATCATCCAAACTGCTAATCTGACTTATAGTTCATTCAATACTCAAAGAGAATACTATGTTCTTGGCGATCAGCCTGAAATAGTAAATAATCTAAAAATACTCTTTGAGAAAGACTGGAAAGGAGAGCAGGTACTCCCTTCTGATATTCATCCCAATATTTTGTTTTGTCCGATTGACTGTAGATACAAAATAGAACAACTCCTCAAAACTGCACAAATGTCTATCCGAACTCAAAATCAATACCTCGACGATCCGAGTCTCCAACAAATATTCAGCGCTAAAACAGGCCTTGATATCAGAATTACCCTCCCCAATGATAAGAAAAACTTCCAATACAGACCCATCCAATCCCAGATTAAACTCCTTACAAGTCCTCGTATACATGCCAAAGCTATCCTCATTGATGATACCTATCTTGTTATCTCTTCCATAAATTTTTCTAGCAATAGTATGGATAATAATAGAGAAATAGGAATTATTATCACTGATCAAGAAAGTATTATCAAATACAAAAAACAGTTCCTCCAAGATCGAGAAAAAGCAAAATAAAAAATCCCCATCTAAAACAGACGGGGAGTTTAAAGTTAATTAATCAGTTTACTACTTGAGATTATTCTTATTCTAAGACCTTGAAAATCTTTATTTCATATGTGGCATTATAAAAAAAATATTATTTAGTGTAATAGTACCGTCATCACCTATCGTAAGATAATAACCTTTAGTAAGTAAAACTATATTCTCCCTACATTCCTGAGCAAATAGGGTTAAACTAACTGATTTACTTTCTTTCTCATTTTTGAAACTCTCTGAGGATTTGTGAATAAAATCTATTTGAATAAATTCACCTATAAAATCGTGAAGAGCCCTCCTTTTATGAGATTTGTAGATCCACTCAACTTCACTCAACTTCATTTTTAATAATTTTTGTTTGTTATTTAATTAGTTTTACTCTATTTTTAACTCTTTATAATTATACGATTTATTTTGTATAAACTATAAAAATCACTTGCGGAATCTCCCTTATTTCGCTCTAACTTAATAAGATTTTTTTTCTTCTTTAAGGGAATATTCTTTCACGAGTAGAAGTTTTTCCTTGCTGTATCCCAGAGTAATGCTGGTAATTGTTTCTGAGTAAGTTCCTCTCTTTTCATGGTCCCAATCGCCATAACCATGATGGACCTTTTCCATTTTCTGAATGGTAAAGTCAATTTTAAGAACTTTACCTACTAGATCTTCAAGTTCCACTTTTCTACCTTCAGGTGTAACTATCCCTTCAATACTTCAATGTCTTTTAATTTCATCTTTTTTATTTTTTGTCAAATTTTAAGTTCAAGAATAAGCAATAACTACCATATGCAGTAAATTGATATTAATGAACAAACATAGAAATCTATATCTAAATATCTTAGATATTTTTATTTATCTTTGTCAACAATAGATGCGTTTTTTTGTATTGTATGTTGTTTAAATATATAATATTTACTCAACTCTTCGACAATAACTTTTAGTCCTATGACAAACAATAATCTTCAATTTGCTAGAATTCCTCCAATTTCTTCATGTCCTTCATGAGTATGTTTTCCTAGAAAATAAGCAATATTGTGATAAAGATCTTCAACAGAAAGATGTAGAGCGTAATTAATAATTACACCTCCTATAAAAAAAGTAACAATAGAAAGTGATTTTTTATTTACTAAATTTTTGAGTTTGCTAATTCCGAAACAAATTACAATATCTCCTATGGTGTGTAAACCAAAAGTTAAGAGATCCATATTGTGGTGACCTCCTATGCTTTCTAGCATAAATACTTCAAAGATTTGGGTATATATTCCGAACAAAACTCCTAATCCTATTCGTTTCTTGATATTTGTAGAGTTTGAAATGTTTTGGGGAATAATAACTGCACTTTCTTCAACCATAAGAGTAATACAAGAGAATAAATTTTAGTTGAAATAATATTTCATTTAAGGTTTTTAACTAAAGTGATTACTATTGCAATAGTATTTCATTTGTATATTCTTGAAGAAGTATTATTAATTTCTTCAGATGTTTAAAGAACTCGCTTCTCAAAAGCTTCAACAAGCAGGATTCAAGCTTACTAAACCGAGAATTCAGCTTATAGAATTTTTTCATAAACACACAGAAGCAGTTTCTCCTTACGATATTGTAAAAGCACAACCAGAGTTGGATGTGGTGAGTGTATATAGAACACTTGAAATATTAGAATCTTTGCATCTGATACATAAGATTTGGTCATTGGGTGGTTATGTGAGATGTAATTTGCATGAAAATAATCATTGTGAAGAGAATTGTTGTCATGAGTTTCAGGTTTGTACTCACTGTAAAGAATATAAAGAACTGCATGGACATCATAAACATAGTCTGAATACTTCTTCATTTCATATCAATCAACATATTTCTGAGCAAGTAGGAACCTGTAATAAATGTAAGAATTAGGAGAATGGATTTGAAACGGCCTAATATTTACTTTTCAGATTATATTTTTCACTTTTTGGAAACCAGTTGCTTCATCCTGCACTCTTGATTTTTGTTGAAATAAAAGTATTTTGTAACTTCGCTAGAAAGGGTTTTATTTTCTTGGATCTGTCTTATGAATTTTGGTAAATCATTACTTTTACTGTCACTGGGAATTATTATCGGAGTGAGTGGTACAGGAATTACAAATTATATAGCAAATAATATATTGGGAGATCCAAATATACCCTATATTGGAGATAAATCTAAACTCCAATCAGGTTTGGATACTAAACTCAATGCCTTAGATAAACTGACTTGTGCAGAGAGATATCAAAAATTTGAGGATATTTATAAAGTACTTGGAGAGAACTATTATAGTACGAGTGGAATCTCTTTTGATGAATTATTGGAAGGGGGATTACATGGATTTGTGGGTGGGCTTAAAGATTCTCACACGGTGTATTTTGATAAACAAGAAAATGATGACTTTGCTAATGATTTGAAGGGAAGCTATGATTTTGAAGGAATTGGTGCAGTAATAGGTCAATCGAGCGATCAGATTATTATTATGGATATTATCAAAGATTCACCTTCTTATAAAGCTGGTCTCAAACCACTTGATGCTATCCTGCAGATCAATGGAGAATCCATAGAAGGTAAATCCGTAAATGATGTAGTAGCACTTGTTCGTGGTCCAAAAGGAACCACAGTCGAGCTTACTTTATTTTCCTCCAAAGATAAAAAAGTATTCAAGGTGAG
>CAYVXG010000011.1:26755-27368 GCA_964455295.1 uncultured Candidatus Peribacteria bacterium | reverse complement strand
TTTTTCAGAGATAGTATACTTACAAAGCGAGCATGTGTATGTTCACATGATTACTACTACAGGAAAAGTTCTTTTAAGAGCACAACTAAAGGAAGTAGGAAACTTTCTTCCCTCAAATAAGTTCCAAAGAATACACCAAAGATATGTGGTCAACATTGACCACGTTGATAAGGTAAAGATTTATTCTTTAATTATGGGGGAAACAGAATTACCTTTAACAAAGGAATATAGAAATTCTTTGTTGAAACATTTTAATATATTTTCTTAGAAGTATGTTAAAAATTAAATGAATTAAGTAACAGAAAATTTAATAAAATGAGAGATAGATTTAAAATTGAAATTGAAATTGAGATCAAAGATAGTTCCCCTCGATCAAAACTTGTCTCTATGGCAAGAGTGATCTATATGAGTGATGGTTGTACCTCTTCTGATCCGATCTTCATTCCTTCTCATTCTCTCTTAGAGCAAGAATTGTTCTTGGAGAATATTGAAGCAATTGAAGATGAGGGAGCTTACTTCGTGATAAAAAAGAAGAAATATTATAAATGGAAACCTCTTCTTAAAGAGCTGAGAAAAATTATTGTGGAGTATTTTGAAGCTCCACAAACCGTGA
>CAYVXG010000011.1:20973-26745 GCA_964455295.1 uncultured Candidatus Peribacteria bacterium | reverse complement strand
GTGAAGATTATAAGAACTTAAAAAAACCTAGAACCGAGGACTTTTGCCTCGGTTTTTTCATAGATTAAAAATTATTCTTGTGTGAGTTTAGCTGCTTCTTGATTGGAAATTCCCATTTGTTCCGCTACGGATTCTCTGGTTTTTGCTTTTTCTATGATTCTTGTCTGGCTCTTTGGCCCACGGAATACATGTCCATCAGGTGTTTTTCAGACTATTTCTCATAATACTGCGTTGTGTCCAATGCATCTTCCTTCTTGGTTGGCAAAGGAAATTGTATCACCTTTCTTGGGGTAGTCTGCTGTTTCTTCAAGGTACCAATATCTTTCGTAGACGACACTGCATTTGAGTTTACCGCATCTTCCTTTAAGTTTTTCTATATCTCTTCATTCGAGGGATTGCATGACTACATTTTCCATATCAATTGTAGGGAGAGCCCCCATACTACAACATCCCATTGGTCCGCAACCACATTCTGTAAGCCATTCTTTAGCTTGAGGATGAAGTCTTACCATATCTCTGGCACCAACTTGATAGAAGAAGAAATGAACTGGAATAAGAGGACGGAATTCTTTGAGGAAATCTACGAAGTTGAGTCTTTCTTCGCAATGAAAGTAGAAGTATACGATAGAGCCATTGATATCTCATCTGGCACTAATAGGCTTTGCGTTGGGGAATCTTTTTTTGAAGTGAGTTTTGAAAATCTCAAAATAAGGCTGTATTTTTGCCTGACTCAGGATAAATTGTTGCTTTTCATCCTCTCTGGCACTACGTACAAATTGCCCTTCTTTGTGGGATTCACAGGCATAACCGATTACATTTCCTATCATATATTTTACTTTATTGTCTTCTGATACGCTGTATATTATTTGCTCTCCTGGTTTAAAATCACTGGAGAGTTGATCTGGTTTGAGGGTGACGATTACAGGTTTGACTGTAAGCCAATCCAACACATATAGATTATTTGACATTTTTTGGTTTTTAGGAGCTGAAAAATCTCTTTGTATTGTAATTTTCTTGCTAATTCATACAACTACAAATATGATCAGAATCGATAAATTTTTGAGCAATATAGGTCGAGGAACAAGATGAGAGATCGCACAGTGGTGCAAAAAAGGCTTAATACAATGCAATAATCAGATTATAAAGAATTCTTCTACTAAAATACAGCGGTGAGATATTATAAGTTTGCAGGAAGAAGAGCAAATACATGAAGTAGAGGCAAAAGAATTTGTGAGCGTTTTGTTATTTAAACCTAAAGGATATGTGTGTAGTGATGTGGAGGAAGGAGGACATCCTAGTTACAATGAACTTTTACAAGATTGTCCCTATTGGTTGACCTTGCATGTAGCGGGGAGATTGGATCAAGACACTACAGGATTGGTTATTGCTACCAACGATGGAGACTTCAATCATCGTATCATCTCTCCCAAACATAAACTCGTAAAATCCTATTTAGTAAGCTGTGAAAAAGAAGTGACTCCAGAAATGATTACTCAATTAGAAAAAGGAGTAACCCTCGATGATGGCTATAAAACTTTGCCCGCAGTAGTAAAAATACCCCAATTTGGAAGAGATGGAAAGACAGATATACAGAAGAAAAACATCAAAAATTTTATAGAATTGCAGATAACAGAAGGAAAATATCATCAAGTGAAAAGAATGCTAGAAGCAGTAGAAAATCGTGTTACTCACCTTCATAGACAAAGTATAGGAGAACGAACATTGGAAGGATTGTCTGAAGGTGAATGGAAATATATTTAAAATTTCTTTCTTATTTTTTCTCAAATCCCTATGAGTAAAAGTCAAACTTCTTCATTAGCTAAACAATTTCATAAACTACAAACAAAAATTGTACAAATATTTCAGATTATTTGAAAATTTATTTTCATGTCGAGAAAGAATATAATGCAGTCTTTGACTGATTTTTATACCAACTCAAGTGAAAAACGATCGAGCACGAGAAAGAAACCATGGCCAGAATTTGATCATATTCTTACATATATTAATGAAGTTGCTTTAGCTGATCAACAAAAAATAGGAGAAGGAAAAGCAAAGAAAGAAGTAGAGCCCTTACGTATTCTTGAACTTGGTTGTGGAGATGGAAGATTTGCTGAATACTTAGATAAACACTTCAAGCACGACTTTGTATATATTGGAATCGATAGTTCAAAGGGACTTATTGATATAGCTAATAAAATGGAATATAATAATAAAATCTCTTTTCAGGTGCATGATATGATGGATATTGTAAGTTATCAAGATCAGCAATCAGTGGACGTAGTAGTAAGTATTGCAAGTATCCAACACCTTCATTACAGGCACAGACAGGCATTGTGGAATGAAGTCTATAGAATTTTGAATTATGGAGGAAAACATATTACGACAAATTGGTCTTATTCTTCTTGGTTTTTCTCTAAACATTGGAATGCGATCATAGCAGGATGGGTGTTGCAGTTATTTAATAATAGAGTTTTTTCTCGATCAGATTATATTATTCCTTTTCAATCTCCCAAGAGTGAAAGTAAAAGCCAAGATCTCAAAACAGAATTTAGATTTTATCATATTTATTCACGCAACGCTTTGAAGCACTTAGCGTCTGTCGCTTGATTTGTCGTAGAGGAATCTTGCTATATTTCTTCTGTCTGACAAATGTCCGACAGCTGGTATGACAGTAGAAATACCTTTGTTGTAGCTAATAAAGATGTAATCTAGTTTTGACTGATTTTAATCTCATGAAACATATTGCAATTGCCATCGACGCCAATCCATGATTTCTCCAACAAACAGGAGTGATGCTTTTTTCTTTGATAAAACATAATACGGATGCAATAACTTTACATATTCTCCATACCCCTGAAGCTAAAGATCCTTTTCAAATACAGCGAGAATTGATCTCCCATTTTGTAGGCACTACTGAAATTACTTTACAGTACTATGAAGTGAGTTGGAAAAATATAAAATCACTCGGTTTGACTTTTTATAACAATTTACCTTTGACTACTTATTTTAGACTCTTATTACCTAAGATATTATCTGAAGATATAGAAGTGTGTTTATATCTAGATGGTGATATGTTGATCAGAGGGAGTATTGATCCTTTATTCTCTCTTACAGCCAGCACTGATTGGCGAGTAGCAGCAGTGATGACAAATGTATTGACGACTTATATGGACAACCTGAATCTCTCACGTTACTTCAATGCAGGAGTACTTCTTATGAATCTCAAAGCCTGGAGAAACAACAATGTCTCATCAAATATCATCAATTTTATTGTCCAATATCCCAATGGGCTGAAAGGCACCCAGCCCATCATGGGTGACCAATGTGGTATCAACTATGTATGTAATACGCATATTTCAGTACTCGAACCTATCTGGAACACAACTCCATTGTGGTTCAATCCCGATTATATGGGTAAACCACTAGCGGAGCAACTTTCTTATTTTGGATATGATAATAATCAGATTCTCCAAGCTCAGCAAAATCCGATTATTCTCCATTTTGCGGGAATCAACAAACCTTGTAATTGGATTTGTGTACATCCACGGAAGATGGAATACTATCGTTATTTGTTTGAAAGTGGCTTGATAAAAAAGATTGACTTTATAAAAGTAATTTGGCATATGCTGACTTATCCATTACGTATGGATCGAAAGCTTTTTCAGCTTATAAAAAAATTAAGAAATATTGTAATCAAGTAATAAAAATGTATACCTTTGAGCATTATTAGTCTAACTATTTTCTCGTACTGTTCATTCTTTTTAAGATTATTTGTTATTTTTTGCCTCTCATGTCTTTACAAACACTTTATCAGCATATTGAAACTCTCAACTCTACAGAACAAAAAGACCTTCTTGATCTTTATGAAATACTCATGCTTTTACATAAAGAACATGGTAATAAAATTCTTCAGCCTAATATCTTGGAATTGATAGAAAATATCAGTCCAGATTTGGCATCTTTGATTACTTTGACTCAAGAGAGTGCAGGACTCGAAAACCTTCCTCAGATTGTTTCTACTCTCAAAAACAAAGATTTTCCTGAAATTAAAACAACAGAATCTCAACATATCGGTATCAAAGTGACTTCCAATACGGGTAAAAAGTATGAAAGAACTTTAAATAAAGATATCCTAAAGCTTTCACAATAGTAATTTTTACACCCTCATGAAACAAAAAGTTTTCTTTAGTGTTTTCTTTACTGTCTTGTTCACTCTTTTCTTGGGAAGTTTTTTTCATTTAGTGAATCTTCCTTGGATTTTTACTGGTTTTGGACTTATCTTGGGAATGCTTTTTTGGTCGGTTTCCAATGGACCTAAACTTTTCTGGGAAAGATATAGATGGCAAATTATCTTTACTTGTGTGTTATTAAGTGTTATCTTTGCATTTACTCATAATATTTTTATGTCATTGAGTTTTTTGATCTTGATGACAGGGATAATTTATACTTTCTGGGATCTGGATTATTACAAGAATAAGGTGGTAAGTTTCAATACTTGGGGATATTGTCTGTATGGTTGTTTCTCTTTGGTGTACTTTATGGGATTTAGTGTAGCGGCAAACATCGTGGGTAGTAACACGGCTTTGGATTTGAATTGTGATGATATTTATCAATACTATTCTAATTTTTCAAGCACTTTCTCAAAAGGGAATTCTAAACCTCTGATGACTAAGGTAAAACTTAATTGGAGCGACCGCATTGAAAATCGACTAAGAGAAGAGCTTCATGATTCTCCAGCACTTACTCAATTGTATGGGAAGATAAAAGGTTATAAAGAAGATATTGCTATGAGTATTACGGATCAAACTCAAATCAATAGAGAAATCTGTGATTTAGTGACTAAAAGAATTCATGAGGTGTATACTTCTTCAAATGTAAAAATTGGATTGGTCTTATTACTTGGACTCTTCTTATATCCTTTCTTTGCCCTACTCCTTTATACTTATGGAATAGTGATGTATCTGTTATTCTTACTCGCAATTCGCTATGGATTGTTTGTAAAAGTAAAAAAAACAATAGAAGTGGAGCATCTGGAATAATTAAATAATCTGAAATAGAGTTGTGGGCTTGCACTTTGAACCTTTCTTGAGTATAATGAGATAATCTTCTACTTATTAATAATTCTGATTATGAAAAAATTTCTCTTACTAAGCTTAGGAATCCTATTTTGACTCTGATTGGGTTCTATAATTCATGCAAATAACTTTCAAATTATACCTGAAGTAGATGAGGATAAACAAGATGTGGTAGATCAACAAATATCCCAACCCTTGCTTTCAGGGGATAATTTTTGGGATAACTATAATAATGCTCTCAACAAAGTCAGTAAGGAACCAAAAAAATATGGAGACAAACTTGCGGTATGTATGAGGACTGGAGTATGTGGACGAGATGTTTTACTTGATGTAGGAGTATATTTACTGAGATTTATCATGCAATTAGCACTTGTAGTGGGGGCTGGTATGCTCATTTGGTCTGGATATTCTTACGTACTTGTCGCTATGGGTGCTCAAGATAAGCCAGAAGAAGCATCCAAGGCGATCAAAAATGCAATAATCTGATTATTTATCATTTCAATTAGTTACACTTTAATTAAACTCTTACAAATGGCATTCTTGAGTTAATCATTTTTTATATTATTATATCTTTCGCATGAAAAAAACACTTCTTGGATTAGCGTTGTTTAGTACAGTAATTCTTGCTGCATGTAATATTCAAGCTCCATCTACTGGATCTGGGACTGTTGTAGATTCTGGGGCTGTTGTGGAAGAA
>CAYVXG010000011.1:2043-20873 GCA_964455295.1 uncultured Candidatus Peribacteria bacterium | reverse complement strand
GGTCAAACTATCAACTAATTGAACTAACAAACCTTAATCTCAAAAGATGAATATATTGGTATGAATTTCTGGATGAGTAGACAGTGCGGTGACTGCCTACTTATTACAACAACAAGGGCATCGTGTGGTCTGAGGTTTTATGTTGAACTATCTTGACGAGGAAAACTCTGAATGTACGACTAAACAAGACCTTGAATCTTTCTATCAGGTCTGTAGTTTTCTGAATATCCCATTTGAAGTCTTGGATTTTCGTAAAGAGTATGAAGAGAAGGTTTTGAACTACATATATGAGGGATATCTGAAAGGGATTACACCAAATCCTGATGTACTCTGCAACAGTGAAGTGAAATTTAAACTCTTTTTGGATGAAGCATTGGCAATGGGGTATGACATGATTGCTACAGGGCATTATGCTCAGATTGAGAATAATGAGGGTGTATATGAACTCCTGAGAGGACTCGACCCAGCCAAAGATCAGTCTTATTTTCTTGCGGGACTCAATCAATTTCAGCTTTCCAAAGCGTTATTTCCAATAGGCGGAATGGAAAAAACTGAAGTAAGGGAACTTGCCAAAAAGATTGGTCTCCCCAATGCTGAACGTAAAGACTCACAATGATTGTGTTTTGTAGGTAATATCTCCATGGCTGATTTTCTCCAAGAGAAGATTGGTGAAAAATCTGGAAATATCGTCCTCGAAGATGGAACTGTAGTGGGTCAACATACGGGGGCTTACCAATTTACAATTGGTCAACGCAAGGGTATTGGACTGAACTTCCAAGCCTATGTGATTGATGTAAATGTTCTTACAAACACTGTAGTAGTATCTAAAGATCCTATCGATGATAGACTGTATCGTAGTGAATTTCTTCTCAAATCACTAAGTCGAATCCATGAAGAGCCAGCCTTCCCCATGAACGCTTGGTGTAAGGTAAGATACAGACAGGATTTACAAGAATGCACGATCGAGAAAAAAGATAATCAGATAGTGGTACAAACAAAAACCCCTCAAAAAGGAGTTCCTAATGGTCAAATTTGTGTGCTGTATACTTGAAAAAGTGGGGAAGCTGTGATGGGCTGTGGGGAAATTACACAGTAGATATTTTTGGTTTTTGATGTATATTGAATTTGTTTTCTGCATTGAATGGTGATTTTTCCCTCACCCCAACCCTCTCCCAAAAGGAGAGGGAGCAGCAGGAGTAGAAGAAAGTCTAGTTAAAAGCAGCTCCGCTGTACAGCGGAGTTGATTTCGCACCCAGAGGGATCCGCTCATCAACCTTAGTTGGTAATCTCTATCAAGCTTATTCAAAATTGATCACGCAGTGTTTTTGCCGCCCTGGTTAGAGTAGGATTTGAGTAGGAAATTTGTTGGTTCTTACTTAAAAACTATATTTCTAATTTCTCTGTCTGCATCTCTGATTTGGTCTTTCTCTTTGAGAATGACTTTTTTATCTACTTTTTTCATGAGTTTTACCAGACCAACAGTGATTTTTATATATCTTCTATGGTTGATAAAAATATCAATAATCTTGAGAGTATACCCCGTTTTGTGAGTTCTTTCTGCAAGTCTTCTGATTTCACGCTTTGTAAGTAAGAGTTGTCTTGGTCACTTTTGTTCATAGTTTCCTATCTGTGCGAGGGAAGCTTTTTTGTACAAAGGAACGTCGATATTCTCTATCCAAGCGGTACCGTCCATGCGTACTTTTACCCAAGCATTGGTGATATTTACATATCCGCCTTTGATAGATTTTACCTCATATCACTTCAGTACCAAACCTGCAGTGTATTTTTCAATCACCTCATAATCATGTAGGACTCTTTTGTTGCTAGAAATAATTTTCATGGTGGGTAAGTTTGGGGTTATCTTAACTATATTTTACTTCAATTCAAATTTTAAACTACTGGCTTCAAATTTCGCCCTCGCATCTTTCCCTATCTGACTATAATTCCATTTTTGCTTTTGGAAGTACTTTATAGCGTTGATCAATTCTTCTTTATTTTGATTCTGTATGAGAATTCCATTATAATCTGAATCGATAAGTTCGATCGTAGCGCCTGCATTATATCCGATCACGGGAGTACCTACACACAGACTTTCCGCAGTTACATAGCCAAAAGATTCCAAAGTAATATTTACTAAACCTTGAGCATTTCCGATTATTTCAGCTTTTTGTACTGGGTCACTCATTCGTCCCAAGAACTGGATATTGGACTTAGCGATGGATTTCAAGTACTGTTCATCAGGTCCAGAGCCAAGGATTTTGAGAGGAATCCCAAGTTCATTGAAGGCATGAATAATAATGTCCACCTGCTTACTGAAGCTTACCAACCTCCCTACAAATACAAAATAATCTGATCTTTGTGACTGAATGGCAGGAGTAAAGAAATTATTATCCAGTTTAGGGTACTCGATGGTGCTTTCCGCTATCCCATAAATGTTTTTGAGTAAGCTAGAAGTGTATTTACTATTACTAGTCGTACCAATGTTCGCAAATTTGCGAGGCTGTAAATCTCGTGGCTTAAGATAAGAAGCGGCAAATTGATAGATTTGTTTGATAGGAAATTTGAGTTTAGCAAGATTGGAGCTGAAGTGATTATGGATATACATAAATGGAGACTGGAGACGGAGGAAAATATTGAATTTGTTAGTTTTTGAATCTAGTGGAAGAACGTTTTTGGCTACTGCAAAACTTGAGATGTGTACTTCATCAGCATGGAATTTATTGATTTTATTTCTGAGTCTGTTTATCAATAGTGGATAGAAAAACATAAGATTGCGATAATCAAAGATCTTGGAAAGGATGGGAGTTTTATGTTTATCAAAAAAAACAAAGAGTGAAAATAATCATCTTGGGAGAGCGGTGATGATTGGAATTTGTATGTCTTGGATAGAAAGGAAGTGTTTGTCTGCAAACATGGTGAAAATGGCGAGATTGTTCACTCACTTTATTTCTTTCAGTTTATCTTCAATCATCTGAAAAAAAACTTGTTCTGCTCAAGCGATATAATACAGTCGATCATGGACGAATGCG
The DNA here is from genome assembly GCA_964455295.1 of uncultured Candidatus Peribacteria bacterium. GTDB lineage: Bacteria > Patescibacteriota > Gracilibacteria > Absconditabacterales > Absconditicoccaceae > CALMFT01. Next base: position 17,844 of record CAYVXG010000011.1, on the reverse strand, counting down.
ATTTTCATGGTTTATAAGTACTTATCTTGTTTTGTTTTTCAACCACCATGCTCCGATTATCGCAGCAGACTCCGTTCTCAAAATAGACTCTCCAAGTTTGATACTAGGGTAATCATTTTCTTGAAAATACTTCAATTCTGTAGGCTCAAATCCACCTTCAGGACCTACGATAATATTGTTTAAATCTTCATTATTTTTTTGGAATTCTGAATGGAAAGCCCCATCCTGATAGGCGAGATAGCCTTTAGGAATATCATTAATTTTCTTTACAGTTTGAATCTGGGGTACGCTTCGATTGTGAGATTGCTCCGCAGCTTCCACGCAGATCAGATGTATTCTGCTTATTTTATTTTCAGACAAGTCTTGAATCACCGATCTTTTACTGATTCGGATGAGAATTTTTCCTATTCCAATTTCACTCGCTTTTTGACAAATCAATTCCATCTTATCTCGTTTATTAGTCATCGCTACGGTGAGAGTAGTGTCATCACCTGACTTTTTAGGCTGAGATTCCTCCATGAGAATTTTTACTTTCATGGATTTTTTATCTCGAGAATCGATGCTTGTGGTAAATCTTTGACCTTTTGATTGGATGATAATTTCGTCACCTTCCGTATATCTCAGAACTTTTGTGCATTGATAAAGCACTCTTTCATCAGTAATGGTGAGAAAGCGGTCTTGCTTCGTGAATTGATCAGTGATAAAAATTTGCATAGAGGGTGGAATTAGAAGTAGGATTATATTGGATTGTGTATTATTTCTTTAATTTCTTTTGGCATTGCCCCAAAAGAAAGTCTAGTCAAAAACAGCGTTCTGTTTGTATACATTCAGGATGTTTTTCCTTAGAAGTTGAGTCGCACCCAGAGGGACCCCGCTTATCAACCTTAATTGATTTCCTCTATCAAGTTTATTCAAAATTGATCACGCAGTGTTTTTGACGACCGGAGGGATTGGAATCTTGGATTGGATTAAGCGCTTAAATTTTGTTCTACCTTATCTCGATTGATGAGAGATCGCCAGTTTTCAAGGTATTCTGGTCTACGATTTTGACATTTGAGATAATAGGCATGTTCTCGAACATCTACTCCAAGGATGGGTTTTTTACCGTTCATGAGTGGGTTTTCTTGTTGAGGATAATTTGTAATCATCAGAGTATCACCTTCTTTTTCCAATCGTGTCCACCCCGATCCGAATACAGCCACCGCTTTTGTAGTGAATTGAGTCTTAAATTCTTCCCAAGATCCGAAAGTTTTTCCAATCAGTTCTTGTAAAGATGATGATGGAGTAGATCCACCAGGGATCATAGTTTCTCGGTAGATATTGTGATTGAGGAGTCCGCCTCAGTGGTTTTTTACGATGGTCTGTACAGACTCTGGAAGAGTTTTAGTTTGAGAAACTAAGTCCGTGAGACTTAAACTTTCAAATTCAGTACCAGCAATTCCTGCATTGAGTTTATCGCAGTAGGTTTGGTGATGTTTGCTATAATGTATTTCTACAGTCATACGATCGATATGTGGTTCAAGAGCTTCATATCCATAAGGAAGAGCTGGAAGTGTAAACATGAGACTAAGCTAATAAAAATTAAAAGGTAACATATGTTATAATTCTATAGTAGTAATTGATCCATTAGAGAGTTTGTCTTCCGAAATTTCTATTTTAAGTACCTTAGAAAGCATTCTTTTGAACCATCCTCTGTGTCCTACTAATAGAATAGTTTTTTCTTTTTCTTTTCTCAGAGTATTTATAAACTCTTCAGTTCTTTTATCTAATGATTCGTCTGATTCTACTTTTAATTCATTCATTCTTTGCTGTCTTATTTCAGGAGTTTGCTGATTAATCTCTACTCGTATTGATCTGGGCTGATTTGTTTGATTTCCCAAATCTCTTTCTTTCATAAGTTCAGAAATAATAATATCTCAAGTAAACTGTATTTCTGATTTAATAATTTCAGCCGTCTGTATAGCTCTGTGTAAGCTAGAAGAATAGATCTTATCTACAGGCTCATTTTTTAATAATTTCCCTGTCTCATGAGCTTGCATTATTCCGTTTTCTGTAAGTTCAATATCAGATCGTCCTGTACTTCTTTTATCAACATTATTTTGTGTTTCACCATGTCTTACTAAGATAACTTTCATTTTTATAGTTTAGCTTATAAATATCTTTCTTCCTTTATAATAACTAAAAAATATTGAGTTTCAATCCTAGGACAGATAAGAAAACTAAGCCTCCCATCAAAAGATTTACCCAAGGGAAATATTTATATATTCTGAAAACATCTGACCTAAAAAAAAATATCATACATAGAATGTAGATTATACCAAAACCTACAGCAAACCAGCCCATCGTAGGGAAACTGAGGATGACGGCTAGTGCATAGCAGAAGATACAAAATATCAAAGTTCCTTTTTTACCATATAAACTAAGGGTGTTTTCTGTTTCTCAATCAGTGTTACTAAGAAGATTATAGGCATAATGTGCCATGCCCCACGCTAATACTGCTCAGCCAATCATCCAGTTTATTGCAGTTCCTCAGCTTATATAATATCCTACCAAGCCTGGAGAAAGTATAGCAAAGCTCCACACGATAGTATCCAAAATGGGTTTGGATTTAGCTGCGATGGGCGGTACAGAATACAAAACTGCACTGATACAAAATATAAACAACCATAAATAAGAATGAGGATTGGGTAATATACTGAGAAGTAAGAAAGGGATATTGACTAGTATGATACTAACCCAGAGTGATTTTTGTTGATCAGGACTTATTTGGGATGGCTTAGTGAAAATATCATTTATTCCATGAAATAATAAGTGAGCAGGGAAGCTGAAGTATAAAAATAACCACAGATGAGATCGCCCCAAAGAATTGAAAATTTCTGGGATACTCGTGGGAGAAGGCTGAGCAGCAAGAATTCCTAAGACGAAAAATCCCAATATCATGACCCAAGATTTTGGACGTGAAGTGGGAAAAAAGGAATAAAGAGTTTGGAAAATTGATTGCACTGACATATCTTCATGGTGTATTTTTTGTATTTTATTGCAAGAGAGCTTTGATTATCCTGCTCCTACTCTATAAAATATTTCCTTTTCTACAAGCTCTTTTTTTCTACCTCGTCTCAATGCAGAAATTTCTTTGATGAGTTTTTTCTTTTCAGGCGTGTGGAAAGGCGGTGTATAGGGGTTGAGAATATTGACACTAAATGGTCTAGTTGGTTGGGTTCCTACAGAAAGCTTGATGACACCTTTAAATTTATCCATATTTACTAAGTCGAGTTGTGTGAACTCTGGACCAAATTCTTTTTCTAAGAATTCAGCATCAGGAGCCCCTACCTTGTATGCCATCATAGTTCCTACGTTACCAAAGATGGCTTTACTCAGATCGATTTGTCCTCCAAGACCTCCTTGTTTAAGCTGATCAATATATTGATGAGCAACACACAGTCCCAGTTTATATTTTCTGGCTTCTGAAAGAATAGATTCAAATGATTTACTTACATAGTTTTGGAATTCATCCACATAGAGGAAGTAAGGTTTTCTTTCTGATTCTGGAATACTTGCTCTTCTGAGTGCAGCTACTTTGATCTGTGTAGTAATAAATCTTCCCAGGAGTTGTGAGCTTTCCTCACCAAGTAAACCTTTACTCAAATTCACGAGAACAATCTTATTTTGTTGCATAGCCTCGAAGAAGTTGAAACTACTTTGAGGTTGTCCTACGATATTTCTTACGATACTATTATCGGTAAATGGAGAGAATTTCGCTTGGAAGTAAGGAATCATTTCCGCTTTTTCTCTGTCTCCCATGGCGTTGTATGTTTTTTCCCACCATCCTCTTACAATTGGATTAGTGATGTTTCCTACTTTAATTTTGTTAAATACTGGATCTACGAAGAGTCTTACAATTTCTGACATGGTCCCTCCATCGGGTTGTTCCATCAGACAATAACAGGCATTACGGAAGTAATCCTGAATACGAGGTCCAAAAATTTCATGTCCGTACATACTCACAAACATGTCGATCAAATCTGAAACTACTACATCTCTTTCTTCTGGAGTTTTAGCTTCCAATACATTGAAGGCGAGTGGATTTTCGAAATCAGCAACATTGAAATAAATCAGATCATCAATTCTTTCTTTGGGGAAATAATCCAATAAATGTTCACAAAAATCTCCATGTGGATCCACAAAGGTAAATCCTTTTCCATTGATGAGATCATCTTTAGCCATTACCAAAAGTGCAGTGGTTTTACCAGTTCCTGTTTGTCCAATACAATAGAAATGTCTAAATCTATCTGTATCTGTAATTCTGATTTCTTTGTGCGTACCTGCATAACTATTGTATCCGATCAACAATCCTTCGCTGGGTAAATGATCTGGGGCTGGTACAATCTTGAATTTTTGTCGTCTGATTCTTGGGTTTCTATTGAATTTACTGTTTGGAAAATGATACACAGAACTGAGTTCTTTGATACTCATAAGTGTTCCTTTTGGTTTGTTATTAAGCATAGAAAATCAGCTTATATTATTTTTCAAACTTCTATTTACTAGACCGCGAGCAAAACTTGCAAGTTGTCCAAGAGGTTTAAATTTGAAACTATTGAGACCAGAATAGCTATATTGACCAAATAATCTGACCATATCTTGAATGACCTGATTAGCTCTATCGTACGAAGGAGAAGACGCAAAGATCTTAATTCCTACTTCAAATAATTCGTCATCAAACTTCTTATCAATATCTGAAGATTGTTGATTGTTATAATGAGATTTCTCCTCTTTTGGAGAGTCTTTTTTTTCCTCTTTTGGTTTTCCTCCAGCAAGATTACTGAAAATTTCGCCAAATATGCTTCCGATTCCTGCTAAAACACCACCTCATTTTTTCTTTCATTTTTTGATTCCATCTAGTCCCTGTCTTTGTTGGCGAATAAATGATTCGTCAATAGGACTTATAATAAGCTGCATAGCAAGCGTTTCGTCGTAACCAATTTTACTAAATGAAGAAAGAATACTATCCATAGGATCTGCTTCAAATTGTTCGTAGGTTTTTACTGGAAGTTGGAAGCCTTTACTGTAGACGATGTCTCCTCCTGTTGCATATTTCCCTTCTTCGAGAAGTTTTGGCATACTAATGTGATCCACACTACACCCAGGATAAAACGATCCAATAGACTGTTCAAGATACCCTAAATAATCTTTGGGACAACCAATCACAAATTTAATAAGCTCTTCTTCTCCAATTAATTCCAAACTAATATAAGGCTGACCAAAATATTTATGTTTCAAGTCTTCTTGTCGTAAACTCATCATGTTCTTGAGAAACTGATTCATGAGCTCTATATTTTGTTTCATATTCTGAATATTGGACTTTCCTTGATCTGCGCCAGCTTCGTTTTGAACTCTGACAAGGAGAAATCTCATGTTTTTAGCCTGTTCTTCACGATGTTTTTTACCTAACCAAGAAAACACTTGAGATCAACCATATAAAATTCCGATGAGTAATAAGATGAGCAGAATTCGTTCCATATCATATAATACTTAAAAAGAACTTGGTTTGCAAATTTTACTTTAAAATTTTGTTGACAAGATTTTGATATCGTGTTTGCTTATTTTCTCCAGAACTTACTACAGATTTACGCATCAATGAATTGATGTATTCTTTGATATTTTTTACTTCTCCGAGGGTGGATTGCGTAGTCTTGAGATCTTGGGTGATTTTCCAAGAGACACTTTGTAAGCCAGTAAGGCCTTGAATTTGTCCATAGGCACACAATTCTCCCAATCCTTCCTCTTCTTGTTCTTCAAGTTTTGTGTTTACTCCATCTATGATCGTTTTTACCTTATTCATGGTGCTGTGCATTTGTGTCAGTTGATTACTTACACTTTCTATAGATCAGCATGTATGAGCTGTATCTTTGTAATCTGTAAGAAGTGTTCCATATTGATCTTCTATATTCTGAATATTATTGTGGGTAAAGATAAGCGCTTCCATGGAGTTTTCTAATCCTTTGAGATAGCTACTCAAACAGATTTTTGTTTCTCCTTCTGGAAGAATATCAATACGCTCTTTAAATTTTCTTTTACTTTCATCATATCCTATCAGAATATTATTATATTCACTTTTGATACTCCCAATAGTATTGTATCCTGAAGTAATGATGTCAATACAATGACTTATTTCTCAGATTATTTTGATATCCTGAGCACTTTTGAGTTGATCAGAAAGTAAAGCAAGCAAGTTCTTATCCGTAGTTTCCCCTAGAGCTTGCTCCAAATTGTTGATACCTTCATCAAGTTGGAGACTTTGTGTGCCAAGTGCGGTATTGAGGTAGTTATTGATAGCCTGAATTCCTGATTTGTAGGAGCTGAAACCAGCGGTATTGTTTCTAATCCCCTGATAGGAAAAAATACTCTGTTGACCTGAAAACTTCAGGAGTAAAAGCCCTGAAAGCAGGAGGGCTAAAAATGAAAAGATAATCCGTGAAGAGATATCTTTGGGAGATGAAAATTTTCTATTGCTCATCAGTTGGAGAGATTAATAATTTACTTTGCAAAAATTCATAGAGAGTTTTAGCTTCTTCTTGTAATAATATCAATTGGTCAATATCAATAATCTGATCAGATTTGAGATAGCTGGCAATTTCTTGTAGACGTTCATAGGCTGTTTTGAAATCTTGTATCATTGGGTTCTTGTACCAAGAGTAAATGCTTTTTTTGTATCTATCTTGCAATCACTTGCAACAAGATTATTTAATATCAGATAATTAAATTCTATTTTGGGTATCGTGAGTTTTATATTTTTTGAATTTTTTAGTAGCCAAATGCAGTTTCCAATACATCTTTCACTTATTCCTGACGGTAATAGAACTCGAGCCCGTGCAAACAATAAATCAGTTTTTGAATGATATCTTGAATCAGTAGATAAGGGTGTGGAACTTATCAAATATGTATTTAGTAAAACGCCAATAAAAGTGTTATCTGGACGAGGAATGTCTACAGAAAACAGAAATAAAAGACCAGCTGCAGAGTTGGAATTTTTATTTGGAATGTATAAAACCTGTGGTTCTTTGCTTAATGATTTTCTAAAAGAACAACAAATTAATTTTCGTCGAATTGGGGATGCTTCGAGTCTACCTCAAGATTTCTTAGATTATATGGAAAGTATGGTAAGAGACTTCAGTTTTGATACAGATAGATATTTGATTTTTGCTATCAACTATGGTGGTCAAAATGAAATTATCAGAGGAGTTAAAAACTATGTAGCACAAGGAAATACCATTGAAAACCTGAGTGAAGAAAATCTTGGAGAATATATGGATCTCGGGGCTTATCCTCCAGTAGATCTGGTAATCAGGACGAAGGGAGATACTTCAAGTCGTATCAGTGGTTTTATGTCTTGGTGGATAGGATATGCAGAATTGTATTTTGAATCAAAATTATTTCAAGATGTACTTACTGCTGATCTCGACAAAGCCTTGGAATGGTACGGAAATATTGCAGGATCAAGAAATTTTGGAGCCTAATTATACTTATTTGATGCCCAATAAATATTGAAACTTAATAATAAAAAGAAGAAACCCACTTTATACTCTTTTTTTTCGCTTATGATCTTATTACGAGCTGGAGTTATACTAGTATATCTGCTTATTGTTTTCTTACTCATCCTTACTCTCAATAAAATAAACAAAGATATAAAAAAAGTATGGGAATCTGTTTCTGCTAATATCAATTCTTATTTTTTCGCAATCAATTCTACTATAGCTTCACAAGACAAGAGTGCAGATAAATTTAATGATCTGATTGATGTGATCTACTCTAAGAAAAAGTGGTTTATAAATAATAAAACACATAATTTGACGGATTGGTATGAACTTTTTATAGGTCTCAAAGATGATCTTCATTATCTTGGAGAATATACGGGAAGCGAACTTGATGATCAAGAAGTAAATAAACAAACCGATGGATTTTTCTCATTTTTATTTAGTATTAGACCACGAAAAAGAACTCTCAAAGCGGTTTTGACAGTTCTTACCCTAGGAATTGGAAGAGGGTTTATTAACGATGAAATGGCTCTCTAATCTGATTATTTTTCAATATATTAATCGGATTGCTATCCGATTCTACAAATTACTTAACGGGGAAGAGATTACTTTTCAGGACACCTCCCTCATAGGGTAAAATACTATAAATTGAGTCTCAAGCCGCCACTGGAGAGAGAGTTTGCGTAAATCCACAAGGACAGCTTGTACAGTTATTCATGATCGTACTGTTATCATCAAGAGCAATCTGCTTAGTTGAAGCAATCAAATTGGGGGTAAGGGGAATATTGGGGAGATTATCAATATAATCTGGAATACCATCATTATCACTATCTTCAGGCTCATCTTTCTTGTTTGGATTGGGATCACAAATATCTCCGTATCCATCACCATCAGCGTTTTTTTGATCCTTATTTGGACTTATAGGACAATTATCTTTTCCTGGATCAGGCAATGGTGGCTTAATCGAACAATCAGGACTTTCTGTAAGAATAATCCCGAGAGAGTTAGGTATCCCATCTCCATCGATGTCTTCATCACACAGATCAGGAATAGCATCCTTATCCATATCACATTTGAGTGTTTTATTGTTCTTATCAAGAAGTGCTGTACACACATCATAGTTGTTAACCGTAACTTGACCACCAAAACTCGCTTGGCTACCATCATTGAGAAGTGCTACTACTCCCACAGCATAGGTATCAGCTTTGCTATAGATATGTGCTTGTTTCAGACCATTTCCATCACTATTTACTCCTTGTCCGTCACCAAAATTCCATACCAATGTTTTGATCTTATCAAGTCTATTGGGTACGAGTTCAAAATTGAAAATATCTTTGGTAAATCCGATCATTGGATTGATCTTGAGATTGGCAGAAAATCCCTCGCTTGAGGCTTCTTGCACATCAAGCTGGATGATATTGAGCATGGTTCCACCACTGGTAGTGGTAATAGTCTGACGCACGATATGTACTCCAGGGATCAAGTAGATATGAATGGTATTGAGTGATTTACCATCAAACTTGGTTTCGTCACCAAAGTCCCAGTTGATATTTTTGATCTGAGAAAGTTCGATACCAGTGAGTTCTGTTCTGAGTTTTACAGCATCTCCAATGAAAGGTCTGAGATTATCTGCTTCGAGATAAGAACTCATTTTACTGCTAAACACTGGAGATGTCACTACCACATTGGCTTGTGAGATTGCCTTGATCTGATCTCCACCATAACAATAGGCTTGGATGGTGTGGAGACCTGGGCTTTCGAGATTGATCGTAACAGGATCATCACCTTGAGAAATGATACTTGCTTGCAAGGATTGGTCTACAGACCATCAGATAGTATCACAGGTTCCTTCGATTTCAGGTTTTAGTTCTGTACTCAGTTTGTTTACTCCCCAAAGAGGATTTGGTATAATCTGGAATCCTACGTTGTCTTTGTAGCCGCTACCTTTTACTTTCACTGTAGTATAGGCAATCGCATTTTGACAGTCTACAACTCCTATTTCATACAGACCAGCTTTGTCATATACGGTACTCACAGTTTTTCACTGTGTTGTCTGACTATTTCCCAAATTCCAATAATATTTATCTCCACAGTCGTAACCACTATTGATCGCAGTTAACCTTACAGAAGTCGGAGTAATAAGACGTCCATCGGTTTGGATACCAATGGTTAATCCACTTCCTTTGAGACCAAGATCTTCACAGGCATCACCCAAACCATTCTTATTGATATCAGATTGAGCGGCATTGAATAAAGCTGGGCAGTTATCCCAAGTTCCTGTTGCGGCAAGGTATTTTACGACATCCAAGAAACCTTTATCATTGAAAACTCCTGCAGGATTGGGTATTCCATCTCCATCGACATCATCATCACAAACATCTCCATACTCGTCTCCATCCATATTTCTTTGGCTGGGATTTCGTACTACAGGACAGTTATCTTTATGGTTCACTATTCCATCCTTATCATAATCATTATCAAACTCACACTGTACAGAATCATTGAGAGTAGAAAGATATTCCAATAACTGAGTACTGGTAGCCAAATCATAGGGTTTTATCACATTGGCTTGTACGATATTGAGTACTCCTTCCTTCATCAAGACATTGATTTCCGCAGCAGGCCATTGACCTTGATGTACATAGTCGAGTTCTACCATACCACAAGCACTGAGATTTCGTGTACAGTATTTGGTATAGACATCAAATTGCTCAGGAGTTTTTACCAAACATTTTTTTTCTGTACAGCTTGTTACTCCACTTCCGATGGTGATAATATCTGTGAGGGTGAAATTCTTGAAAGCCACAGAACTTGTAGCTTGTCTACGTAACCAAGTTTGTACATCTTTTCGGTTGATGGTATAGGTTCCTGTAGGCTTAGTTTTTTTGATATTGTATATAATCTGAATTATTTCTCCTTGTTTTACTAAATTTGCTCCACAAAACTTCCCTGGGCAGAAGGGACTTACTTCACGTGGATACCCATTGATGATACCTTTGTCAGCAGCTTGTGCTACACAATAGTAATAACTTTCATTGTTTCGTACATAGTTGTCCCACAACACATCATCAAAGTTATTTCCTGGAAGTGAGATAAACTTTTGCCATCGGATTGCATTATATTTATCGATTGTTTTTTGGTCAGGATTGATGCAGTCATTACATTCGATAGTAGAAAGTAATCTCACGACATCATTACGATACAGCGACTGTTTATTATCCAATATATCATCTGATACTCAGATAGCTCTCAGATCTTCCTTATAACTTGCAAAATCCGCATAAGTATGTGGTATTCCTAGAATTACTAACCCAATAGTTACCAATATCCCCAATAAGCCAAAAGAAAAAACAGCTCATGCAGAGTTTTTCACTGTGATGAGTGTTTGTAGTTTCTTAAAGATAAAAGAGAGAGTTTTCATAGTCATAAACATGCTAACTAATGAATGGGATTATTTGAGTATGCATTCCAAAGCAGCATGCATATGCTCAGATTCTGGATTGATAATCAGACACACTTCGTCACCAACTTGTGCTTTGAAAAAGGTAACGGCAGCAGTATTCAGATTATAATTTTTATTATTTGATCCTAAAGCCATATATTTATTATTTTTCTTATGAATAATACCCATAAGATGAGTGCGAGGAGCAGCTTTAATCAGCTTATAAATCATTGTTCCATCAGACTGGATAGCAAGTTTGAGACTATCACCAGGAACGAGCATTGATTTGGATGCATAATTTGCAGGTACAGGATATTCTTCTTCACTAAGGGTTATCATGCATGAACCGTCATAAGTTCCAGTGATGAGGGTAGCGATTTGAGTTTTTCAAAGAGTGGTTACAGATGGCATGATTACAAGTACAAATAAAAAGATAGTTTATCATACTCTGAGGAGGCAATTTTTGCAAGCCAACTACATTGACATTCTTATATTTTTTGATGTATTAATAGATTTTCCTAGAGATTTCCTCAATATTTCTTGAACATCCATTGAAAATGATTTTCAAAAAGATACGATACTGGTGTATTATTTATAATTTGTTGATTGTCTGATGATTTTTAGAGGGAAAATTTTGTGGATCTGACCAAAAGAGTCTATCCAAAAGAATGATGGAAGTACTATGATCAAAATTAGCTTCGTAGTAGAAGAACAAACTGACAGAGAGTACAAAGATACTATCTTGTTGGACATGTTCAACGACAGAGCTGAAATGTTTGCAAACACCTACAAAGAAGGTGATGTGGTAAGCGTAACATTTGGAGGTAGAGTAAGAGATTATACAAATAGAGAAGGAGTTACTAAGAAGATCTGTTCATTGTCTGCACTCAGAGTAGACCTTGAAGCAAGCTCTCAAAGTTCTCAACCTGCAGCCGCAGCTACGCCAGCAGCAGCTGAAAGTGATGACGATGATTTGCCATTCTAATAACTTCCACCATATTCTCAAAACCAATTCGTATAGTTTTTTCTACTGTGTGAATTGGTTTTTTGTATTGATAGGGATCTTTATGTATTTACTGAAATATCTAAAACAATATGGATTTTTAGTTTCATTTAGATAATGTAAAATTATGAGCTTATTGTATTTAAATTATTAATTTTTCTAATATAACTATACTATGAAAGATATTATTTGATTATTAAAATATTTATTATCTCTTTCAGAGGCTGATTCTTTTGTAGAATTTAAGACAAATTTTGATAAAGAAAGAGACGGAAAAAATATATCTGCGCTTGCCAATATTGCTCTTCTTAAGTGACAAGAATTTGGATATATAGTATACGGAATTGAAGATTGAACGAAAAATATCATAGGAACTAATTTTGATCCTAATAATGAGAAAATATGAACTCAACCATTGAAAATGCGATTAACTCAGAAGCTTTCCCCTAAAATTATTTTTGATTTTTATTATATAGAAATTGAAGAAAAAAGAGTTATTGTGTTAGAGATAGAATCTGCCACTTCAATGCCTGTAAAATTTGATAATGAATCTTATATAAGAATTTGAGAATCCACTACTGCTCTCAAAAACCATCCCTTACTAGAGCAAAAAATATGGAACAATGAAAAAAACAAAAATTTTGAAAAAATTAAAGTTATAGATGGACTTTCTTCAGAAGAAGTGTTGAATATATTAGATTATGACAAATATTTTCAACTTACCAAACAAGAATTACCTACGGAAACAAAATTATTTGTTGATAAATTTATACAAGAAAAGTTTGTTATCAAAGAAAATGATAGCTCCTTTGCTATCACTGCTTTAGGGGCTATGTTATTTGCAAGAAATATAGATACTATAGATACTCTTAAAAGAAAAACTATTAGAGTGATTACTTATGATGGCAATACTAGAGAAAAAAGAAAACATGAGATTGAATGAAAAAAATGATATGCTAGCGGATTTGAAAATTTAATAGAATATATTATTCAACAAGTTGGAAATAATGAGATTATAACCCAGTCTGTTAGATTAGATAATAAAAAATACCCACCCTTAGCATTAAGAGAATTTATAGCTAACGCTTTAATACATCAGGATTTTTCTATTACATGAACAGGTCCTATGATAGAGATATTTGATAATAAAATAGAAATTACTAATCCCTGAGTTCCGTTAATTGATACTGAAAGATTTATAGATCATCCTCCTAGGTCAAGAAATGAAGCACTTAGTAAGTCAATGAGAAGATTTGGATTCTGTGAAGAAAGTGGATCGGGAGTAGATAGAGCCCTGATTCATATTGAATTATACCAACTACCTGCTCCAAAATTTGAAAAATATGATGATTTTACAAAAGTCACCATATTTTCAAGCAAACCCTTAAACGAAATGAGCGAGGATGATAAAATTAGAGCCTGCTATCAACATTGTGTATTAATGTACGTAAAATGAGAAGAAAAAATGCAAAATTCTACTTTAAGACAAAGATTAAATATTGCTGAATCTAATTATCCTGCAGCATCAAAAATAATAGCATTAACGCTTAGAAAATGAAAAATAAAACAAGGTGACAGACCTAAAGAGTATATACCTCGATGGGCTTAATTATCATGTAGGAAGAATGCCGATAAAACCAAAAAATCTCTCAAATATAAGTCTGTGAAAAGGATTTTCTATGTAGCGGGCATGTAGCGATACCTACTAATATAGGGTTAATATTATTAAATTACGATAGGTATTTTTCTAATGTAGGAGATTAGTTTTATTTAAACAAAAAATTTCCCCATACAGGTGAGATTTTTATATTATTTTTCTTCTGATATTACTCGCAATTCCTACTAGTACTTCATAACCAATTGTATCACTACAAGATGCGAGTGCTAGGTAATTATTGATTGCTGAAGGATCGGCTGAAATCACACATATTTTACTTCCTATTTTTACCTTTTTTGAAGCTACTCGACTGCTCAGATTCATGGAGATACGCCCCGCAGAAGGAAGCGATTTTCCTTCATGGGTGACCGACCAAAGTCCACTAATGATTCTTCGTAGTCATTCTGTGTAACCAAAAGGAATAGTAGCTATCGTTGATTTATTTGAAGTTATTTTGTAAGTACCATCATATCCTACATGATCATCTCTATTCACATGTTGAACGCCAATTACTGTAGACCAAACAGACATTACAGGTTGGAGAGGATTTCCTTTTTCATAATTCGGATTGGTTTCTGATAAAGGATTATGGCCATATAAAGCGAGTCCGATACGATGGGCAGTGAAGAACTCATCTTTTCCTTGTAAAAATCATCCGCTATTATTGATATGTCTTCGGGTAGGACTCAAACCATGGCTCAAAATTATTTCATGCATGATTTTGAAACGATCATATTGAGCAGTTATGAGTTCCATTTTTTCATTATCACCATAGGCAAGATGAGACATCACTCATTCAAGTTGAATATTGGAGTTTTTACAAAGATTACAAAATTCTTCAAGATTTTCTTGTTGAATACCTTCTCTATTCATTCCAGTATTGAGGAAGATATGGATACGAAATTTCTTACCGAGCGAGATCAGATGTTGAAGGGTAGAAATATTATATACCGCTAAAACAGTGCGTTTTGGATCAAATTGTTTATAAACACTCAGATGAGTTTCTCCCATAATGAGTATATCACTTTTTAATTCCTTCTTGGCTATTTGATATTCTGGATAACTATCTACCGCTACCATAGTGGGTTTTACGGTTACTAAAATCTGACAGACTTCACGAAGTCCGTGTCCGTAAGCGTTGGATTTGAGTACAGGAATAATATTGGTTCCAGATGCTAAAGATTGTAAATATCTATAATTCCCTATAAGTGCTGCTTGATTAAGTTTCACTCGATTGAGTGTTTCCAATTTTGGAGCAAAGAAATTACGAAGTTTTTTGAGCATTGAGAATGTTCTCGACTAAATATCTTTAGTGTGGATATAGATATTTGTAGTTAATTTGCGAGAGGAAGTTGGGCAGTTGAGAGAAAAGAATATTCTCAAACCCAATTCGTATAGTTTTTTCTACTGTGTGAATTAGTTTTTTGTATTGATAAATCTAAAAAAAGTTTTTAAGTTAGTTATGTTTTGATAAACAAAGGGAGTAACTTGAGACATCTTCATATCTTTTAGATCAACGTCTGTTTCAAGTGCTTATAGGCTTTAATTACTTCTTCTTCGCTAAAACTCTTTTCGTAATTATTGGTTTTTACTGTCATCATTTTTTCTCACTTACCATTTTTAGTAAACATAAACTCCGTTACTTGAGCTGTCCTATATGGCTCTTGTCGGCCTTGTGGCAATACTTCCCAAGCTTGTTGTGGAGATAATCATTGTGATCATCAGATTAAGCTAATCAGGATTGATTCTATCACCAACTGATGAGTACCTACTATCATATCTTGGGATCAAAACTCAAAATCTCTCCCAGCCTGCTGAGCTTCTTGCACTCATGTTTCAGTTAGATTTTCTCATTTTTTATGACCATGTCTCATAGCCAATATTTTAACCTCATTTTGACTATCAAGTTTGTCAAATCATTTTGAAAGTAGTTTTACTCTCTCCTTAGAAAAAGTATAAGGATTGCCTGATTCAAACTTTCAAGATAGAAATAGTTCGCAAGTTCTGTCTTGCAGAACTAAAGGATTGACATCTTTATTTGCCGGATCGTTTGCTATTTCAGTGTATACTTTTTTATACTCAGATAGTACCTTAGCAAAAGCTAGTGATTCACCTCATAGTAAATTGCTATATACACTTTTCTTTACTCAAGAAACAACTTTACCAT
>CAYVXG010000011.1:0-2010 GCA_964455295.1 uncultured Candidatus Peribacteria bacterium | reverse complement strand
AACTCTATTGGTTGTTCATTTAAGTTGATAGATTCTCATGTAGATGACTCATAGGCAGCTTTTATTGTTTCTTTTACTCTATTAAATGGAGATGTGATAATTTTCATAGTATATCAAGATATATAAATATTTAGAATCATCATAATCAGATTTATTTTTTTGTCAAATTATAGACGATTTTTACTTGCATTTCATTATTATGTACACTTTTTTGAAATAAACTTAAATTTTATATACATAAAAATGAAAGAGAGAAATTCGTAAAAATTTATGAGATTTTACAGATAAAATAAGAAAAACTTAAACTCCTCAAACCATTCCCATCATCATGATAAGGAAAATATTTGTATATTTTTCCCTCTTAGTATAAATATGAAAGAAAAAACGTCGTATGATCATCATCGCCTCTCTTGCCTTCATCTATAGTACAAAAAAGATACGATGAATTTTTATTATAAATTACACTATTCTGCTCTCTCCAAAATCCTCACCACGCCATTATCTGCATCTACTTCTACGAGGTCTCCATCTTTGAGTACTTGTGTTGCATATTCCGTTCCAACTATACAAGGGACTCTCAATTCTCTTGCTACAATTGCGGCATGACAGGTTAATCAACCTTTATCAGTCACAATAGCTTCATTTTCTCCATTTCCGAGGGTTTATTAATCATTCTCACAACACCTTTGGCTTGTCATTTATATGCAGTAGTACCTTTAAGATCTCAAGTATTCTGAATTTTCTCTTTTTGTTCAATAGAGTTTTCTAGAAAAGATTCTGCCTCTATTCCAGTGAAAACTTCAACTGCTCCATCTTCAGAAGGAATAATTATGTGTAATTTTTTTACTAACTCTATTGCTTTTTTATCAATATGATAACCATTTAATCCATCTTTTAGCATTTGTATAGAACAGAAGAATACTTCATCCAAAGTTAAATTTAACCTATTTGCTATTTCCTTTAAAAGAAATGATAGATGATAATAGGATTTACTTTGATAATCCTTCCTACGAGGTTTTGCCCATACCATTTTTTCTGCAATATCCAAGATTTGGCTTTCAAAAGATGTGGGATTAATTTTTTCTACTATTTTCCTCCTATTTAAAATGATACTAGCGTTGTTTTCTTCATGAGTTTTTATTTCATCAATTAGATTAGATTTGTCACTAATCATATCTCTAACAATATCGATAAATTCCTTTTCAGTGTAGGCAGGTCCCATGTATGAGTAAAAGAGCCAATTATATTTTTTAGTGTGTTGTACTATTTCGTTCCAAAAATCCGGATGAAATGTTTTTATGTAATCAGTATTATTATTTAAAACTTCTTTTACAAAATCATTATATTTGAGATACGGAATTATAATTTCTTTTAATTCTCTTTCATGCTGCAACTGAAATGAGTCAATTGTTGGGGTTGTAAATACTTCAAAAGCCTCTTCGCGTTCTGATTGATTTTGTAATTTTGTAGAAAATATTTGATTTAAATTACCTTCAACAAAACGGTATTGACCATAATCAAGAATGGAAAAAACTGTTCCTTTTGTGTAAAGGAAACTTTGTTTTTGAATAAATATTTCTACAAGTGAAAATAACTCATCATTAGAAATTTCTTTTAGATTAGTTTTGATAAAATTAAGTTCAGTCCGATCATTGATATTATTCCCAGCACTTTCAATAGTATCAAGTATCTTATTCAAATACTCCGGATCATTAATAACATTTTGTTTCATTGCGAGGTGAGCAGAATCCCATGTTGACATTAAGGTTATGTAATCAAGATCAGAGTTTCTTCCAACACATCATAACAACATCAAAAAGTTATATTCTTTTTTATAATTTGCATATCCCAATGCTGTACAGTAATTCTTTATAAATGGGGCATTGAAATCTCCTGCAACAATCTTCCATTTTTCTATATCTTCTACATCCATCTTACCCAATGTCGTAATAGGCCTACTCTGCACGATATAAAACTTCCCATCCTCATAAGCCCACTCTATATCACAAG
>CAYVXG010000010.1:23138-27953 GCA_964455295.1 uncultured Candidatus Peribacteria bacterium | reverse complement strand
CTAATAAAACTCACTCGCATTTCCTGGTCCTGTAATAGGATAAACATCATCAGTCGCAAAATACGCTTTTGAAGAAAGTTTGATATTGAGTCGAGCTTTCACTTTTGCGAATTTTTCTCTATAGAAGCCTCCCAATGATCTAGGAGAGGTAAGTTTTGCCATAGTTACACAATAAGCATCCATTCCCAATGAACGAGAAAGGTATACACTTCTTGCACAATAGTTAAGATGATTTGCAATCAACAAAGTCTTTACTTGAAAATTATATTTTGCTCTGTACATACTATCATAGGTATCAAATCCTGCAAAATCTAGAAAGATATCAATTGGAGGAATTTGATTATCTATGAGATACTGATAGATAGCTTTTGTTTCATTATAATCACTACGACCATTGTCTGCGCTGACTAGTATTTTTTTTGCCTTTCCAGTTTTATATAATCTAATTCCCATATCAGCCCTATCACGAACAATTGCTCACAAAGCACCATTTGCATATACTTTTGCTCCAAGTACGATTACCGCATCAAAACTTCCTGCTACCTCTTCAAAGCTCAACATATACTCATTGGTACTATTATCCATTCTATAATTGATCCACGATACCCCTATGGTAAGAAGTAAAATAATTAAAAAACCAATAGGTAATATTCTATCTTTCAATAATGTAATAAGAGAGTTTTTTGTAAGTTCCATCAGTTTATAAAAAATTTTAATTTGGAGGAGGAATTTTATTAATAATCTGATCTAGTAAAAGTTCTACATTCTCACCCGTCTTTCCACTTACACAAATAATATCTTGAAAAGGAATTCCTAATAATGTCTCTATTTCTTTGGCAACAATTTCTGGTCTCGCTGCTGGTAAGTCTATTTTATTTAAAACTGGTAATACCTCAAGCCCATATTCAATCGCCATATACAACACTGATAAAGTCTGTGCTTGGATTCCTTGACTTGCATCAATAAGCAGTACTGCACCTTCTACTGCGGCCAATGATCTACTCACTTCATATTGAAAATCCACATGTCATGGAGTATCAATCAAATTGAGTTGATGATCTTTCCAATTCATTCTCACTGGTGCAAGTTTTATAGTAATTCCTCTTTCTTGTTCGAGCTCGAGTTTGTCCAATACTTGTTTATTTCCAGTTACCGTTTTTTTTATCGTTCCAGTAATCTCCATCAATCTATCAGCAAGTGTACTCTTACCATGATCGATGTGTGCTATAATACAAAAGTTTCTTATTTTTTTAATATCTGTCATAGATTTGTAATTTTTAAAATAATCTGATTATTTACTTTATCATATCCAAACTTTCATAAGTCTTATCAATTCTTTCTTGCATGAAGTCCATCAATCATTGGATATACTGACTACTAAAATCAAACTTTATACCTCCCTCTTGGAAGATATCAGGCATAGTTTTCGTATCTCCTGTCTTGAGGAGATTAATATAATTTTTAATTCCTTGTTCTTTATCAGTCAGATAATTTTTCCACATTGCAATAGCCGCAAGTGATGCAATTCCATACTCAATATAATAGAAAGGATAATCAAAAATATGAATTTGTTTTTGCCAGTTTATTTCCAAATAATTCATATATTCTTCTGTCCATGAATCATAGGTCCCAGTTCTCGTATCTACTGGATACTCTTGTGTAAGTTGAATTCGTTTTTGATGTCTTTGTTCGTGTGTATGACCTATATTTGTGTATAGTCGTTGTTGAAATAAATCTACCTTAGATATCCATGGGAAAATTAAAAGATCATCTTCAAGTTTTTCAAGCACAGCAATATTATAGTCTGATTTATTAGCAAAGAAATTATCAAGTTTATCTATAGAAAGTAATTCTTGTGCCATAGAAGCTATCTCGCACACTTCTGATCCAGGGTGTCTTTGATAGGAAGGTTCTATACCTTGAGTATAGAAATGATGAAGAGCATGACCACATTCATGAAGCATAGTGAATAATCCATAACTATCAGTAGATGCGTTCATAAAAATAAATGAAGTATCACTCATTGCTAATGGATAATTATATCCTCCAGGTCTCTTACCTTTTCTTGTATCAAGATCCAATTGATTGAGATCTTTCATTCTGAGAATTAAATCACCAAATCCTGGATGAGTTGCATTGAGAGTTGCAGAAACTTTCTGTATGAGGTCATCTGAATCCTTGTAACAATCATTCGTAGTTTTAGAGTATAAACTTACATCAAAATCATAAGGCTTAAGATTGATTCATAATTTTTCCTTTCTATGTTTTTGAATAGACTGACAAAGTGGTGTTATAATATTTTTGATTGTATCATGGAAATTGTTTACATCAGCAATAGTATAATCAAATCTATTATTTGAATAGTGAGCATATTCAACATAGTTTGGGAAGCCTACATTGAGCGCTACTTTATTTCTCAAATCAATTAACTTATCCATAAGTTCATCAAGGAAAAGACTATCCTTTTCTCTTCTTGCATTTACTTTTTCTCGAACTTGTTTTCTTATTTCTCTATTATTATCTTTGAGATATTTTTCTGCTTGTTTGAATGTTATTTCTTCTCCATTATATTCAATGGTCATCTTAGAAACTACATCACCATACTGAGATGTAAGTTTTTCAATTTCTTGTTGGAGTGGAATATTTTTTTCATTAAATAATTCTATCGCTCTTTTTACAGATCTCATAAAAATATAATAAGCTCCATCAAGTTGGTCAGCAAATTCTGACTCTACAATTTTTTTATTGAGTAAATCTCAGATTTTACTTCGCTCTGCTTGCACTTTATCAATAAAAGATTCATAGTGTTTTTTTAATTCCTCATTGGTAGTGTCACAACTTTGCTTAATATATCTCCATGCAAAATCTTGAGACAAATAATTATCTCCGTTTGCACGATCACTAATAAAATCTTTAAGTTCTTGCACTGAATTAATTTTTCTTTCCAATAATTCTTCATAATAAAACTTCACATCATCCCATGAAGTAATAGTTATGTTCATTTGTTCCAATTTATTTATGCTCATATTTACTATTCAAATTAATAAAATCACCTGAATTACCCTTCCATTGCTAGCCCATCACCGATACCTTTTCGTAATGATGCAATCATACTATTCTTTCTCTTTCCATACACTACTATCATCGCTAAAGTCCACAAGTTACTAATCCAAAATCCAAAACAATAAAACAATAATTTTTGGAATATATTAGCATGTTTGAGTACAAACCAAATACGATGTTTTGTCTTGAGATATACTTGTTCTGGTGTAGATATAAAGGCAAGGGAAAGTTTATCTTTTTTTCTTTCTCGATGCTGAATTTCGATTTCTTCAGGATTAATTAAAGTAATCTTATTTTTATAAGCTCTATAACTCCATTCTAGATCCTCGTAGATAAATCCAAAATTCTCATCCCGCTGATTATGAATAAAAGTATCTCTGCTACTAAAAAGACAGATATTCCCACTTAGTTGAATTTCATCTTTTTGACTTGATTTGAATAATTTATTAAGACCTAAACTTTGTCGTAACTTACTTTTCCATTCACTTCCAAACTTTGGGATAGGTCGACATAAAAACCAATTATATCCTGTGAATCCTTGTGATTGAATTTTACCCGTATCAGATAATAAAATAGTAGGATAAAGAATCACCCCCCCATCATTATTTCTTATTTCTTGAGTATACTGATCCAACATCCTTTCAAGAATATCTACTTCGTGGAAATAAATGTCATCATCACATACAACTACATATTCACTACTTACTTTTTGAACACCAAAATTCCTTGCTGCACATACTCCATATCCATTTTGAGTAACAACTTTTACTTCAAAATCAAATTTTATTTTTGAGATTTTTTCTAATAAAGGAGTTTTAGCTACATCAAAATCAATCACAATAATTACCTGAGAAGGAGTGATTGTTTGTTTTTTGAGTGACTCCAATAAGTTAAATAACTTGGTAGTGTCTCAGTTTCATCTCGTAGGTATAACTATACTAATCATACAAAGTATTTTTGAATAAATTATGAAGATGGAACAGCCATATTAAATTGTTCCAGACTATCTTGTTCAGTCATTTGAATATTATAAGTAGTAATTACTGTCTTGAGAAAATCACGAAATTTTTTTTCATCTATTTTCCATACTTCCTGTTCTGCAGTAAATACTTTTTGAACATAACTGAGGTATGATTGGAAGCTTACCATAAAATGATAATCTGTTGAAAATTCCTTGTTCAATCAGAACTCATCTGCTTTTTCTTCATAGAGGGGTAACATACAAGCTACAAATATTCTTGCCATAAAACTTGCTTCTCCTAGATTATTACTAATCCAAAAACAGTCCAAACCATCCCAAAAATCATTGGATCCTTGGTTTACGAAGAGGAATTTGATAAACTCAGCTAATTTTGAATTTACTGCTACACTTGCGCCAATACCTTGACGCACTTTTCTAGCTTCTCCGAGTCCTTCATTAACGCGTACTAAATCCTCTTGGGTGATCTCTGAACTTCACTCTGCGCCGCTGTTTCACGACTCAAATCAGCCTATTTCTATTTCTGCCATATATTTCAATAATGAAAGTAAAAGAGAATAATAATCCGAATAATAATAATCCCCTAATACATAACAATTTAGCTCATACATACAAGAAAAAACACAAGTTGTATAGACTCATGTTTTTTATGTTCTTGAAGAAATATCTTAATGTCCTATTGGGTACACTTGAGCATTTCCTATCTGATAGTCACTTGCTATCATAGTATAATCCTTTTTATCTTGTCCAGGTCCATTATCTATTTGTTTATC
>CAYVXG010000010.1:0-23128 GCA_964455295.1 uncultured Candidatus Peribacteria bacterium | reverse complement strand
CAGAAGTAATATAAAGGGATGGATTACCTCCATATAATGGATATTTCTGAGTAAATACATAAATATTTTCATAACTGAGTCCATTTACTTGGACGGTAGTATCATCATTCATATTATAGCTATAGTAGGGATTATTTCCTCCTCTTTTTAGAAATGAAAGTAATCATGCCTCATTAAGTTTAGAACTATCAGCTTTAAGAAGTGTGAAAGGTAAGATTTGGGCATTCATACTATTTATTCCTTTATTATTCACTTCTAAACTCAAACCAAGAGGCTCGCCATAACTTTGATATACTACTTTACCATTAATTCTTATGGGGAAGATAATTGTCGTAGAATATGATTTTCCTTCTCTCATAATACCAGAATAATCGTAATTATTTCTATAGGTAATTACTGGTTCTCCAAGGAATTTTTTGAAGAAGGTAAGTGATTCACTTTTCGCAACAAAATCTTTTGCCATCTTTAAAGCATCAGCATCAGCAATTGCGTCGGTAGCTTGAATGAATTTAGTTTTATTAGCCCAAAATGAACAATTATTGAAATCATAACTATAAGTAAAATCTCCTTCTTGAACTCCCACGGAAACAATTTTAGTATTAGTAATACCAAGTGCTTTGAGGATATCTTTTCCGTCACATTTCACTTTCATAATAGAAGGTTTTGAATTTGCAATATATGTAGAAAGTTTGAGGGCATCAAAATTGTAAGTGACATTTCCTACATTTGGATAATCTGGATCAACCCAAATAGGCTCAACAGGATTGGGATAGGCAGATACTGTAGAAGGTGGTGTAATTTGTCTTTTAGAAACGCTTGCATCAGTTGCAGCAAAGCTTTGTGATACACTCAAAGTAAAAATACTAACTAATAATAAAGATAAGAATTTCATGGTGAGATGCAGATATAAATAATAAATTTAAAAAGCTCATTCCTATATTATAGAATACTATTGCAAGATAAAATTGTGACAAGTAAGACTTGGGAATGGGAGAAAATAGATATAATAATCTGATTTTTATAGCACGCTATTTAAGCAATGATTCCACACTTTTTGAGAATGGAAATATTTTTATTAATTTTTTTCTGGTAAGGATATGGTTCTACATGAAGTCACAAAAATGCAGCTACCAAAAATACATGCAATCTACTACAGTAAATCTTATTCGCTTTAGTAAATATTTCTATAAATTTATCTCGTTTTCTTCGATCTAATAATTGTAAACTTGGATAAAGTACTTTAAGTTTATCATAACACTGCATATCATCCTGTTGTGGATTAGTCGTAAAGAAAGCAGGAAGAAAATAAAGCTGCAATCATTGAGACAGTTGCTGTCTGACAATGTCTGACAGATTTTCTGTCCGTTGTTGAGAAAGTGGATTGGTATTTATGATACAATAAGCGGACGATTTAGATTTTTTAAGAAGATTTCCGTATTCTGAAAGAGAAACAAATCAATCTTGAGTCTTCATAGGAACAAAATAACTTGTATCTATAAACCATGAGGTATTATGAGACCCAAATTGTTGAGCCACTTGTACACTTTCTTCGTCTCTCGCAAAACAATATTTGGCATTATAGATAAGTAACTTAAGTATCAGTTTATTATATCGTTTTTTTGGTGCTTGAATACCCCCCATGATATATAACTGTGTATTCCAGAAAAATAACTTACGGAAAAAATAAGGCAGTAAAGACCAAGCTCGATAGAGATAACTTCCAGGCGTCTCTTCAGTAAATAACTCTCCTCCTCAGATTATAAAAGTATCACAACTCAAATATCTTTTTAAGTCAACAATACTTGTTTTTAAAAAACGTCGTAAAGATCTCAAACCATGTGGTATTTCTTGAATATAATGAAAGGATTTTAAATTTTCAGAGTCAAAAAAGTGACTATGAAAGTCTTTGAGAAAAGGAATATCTCCCCCACTGATAAACAACTTATTATTTTTCTTATCAATAAGTAAAAGATGGAGCAAACCGATAAGAATAAGTTCATCCCCAAAATTGTGATGCCCCCAATTACCAACAGTACAAATTCTCTTTCATTCGATAGGAAGAGAGTGGGAAATAGCTAACTTGGATTCCTGCATTGACTAATAAATTCAATTGAAATAATAAGATACAACAGTATATATTCTCTATCTAATTACAATATTGACACAATGTTAATATATATGATATTGGAATTTATCTTATTGGAAATCTTTACATATGAAGGAAAAAATACAAAGATACTTAGATTCTTTGGAAAATAATTTTTTTGGATGGTGGATAAAAAATTTCAGAATATCTGTAATGCTTACAGTTTTATTGGTAGGATACGGAATATATGCTTTGATAGCTATACCTAAAGAATCTTCTCCAGAGATTAAATTTGGTTTAGTTATGGTCAATACTATCTATCCTGGTGCTAATCCCATTGATATAGATCAGCTTATTACTACTAAAATTGAAGATAAAATAAAAAATATTAACGGCATTGATAAAATAAGTTCTACTTCTTCAGTAGGAGTGTCTAGTATTATCATTACTTTAAAAAACGAAACAGATACTAAAGATTTTATTAATGATCTGAAAACTGAAGTGGAAAAGATAGCACTTCCTACAGACGCTAAAGATCCTATGGTATCCGAAATCAGTACAGCCAATCAAGTCTTATTTGAATTGATGATCTATGGAGACTCGAAAGATTTTACCATCAATCATCTCAGAACTCTTGCCTATGAAATGGCTGATAATCTGCAAGGGAAATGACCTATTGTAGATGCAAAAATTGGTTCTGTAGGTAATGGAAGTAGTAATGCTGCAGGGTCTACTACTGATAATCAATATGATATAGAAGTGTTGGTAGATGAGAATAAGATGCAACAATTGGGTCTTACTCTACCCCAACTCGCTCAAAGTATCAGAGTATTTAATAATAATATTCCACTTGGAAACTACACTCTTGGGGATCTCAAATATGATTATAGAATTAGAGGGAAAATAGAATCTATGAGTGATCTTATGCAAGTTCCTATCAGTATCAACAATGGACAAGGACCTTCTCAATATATCAGATTATCAGATATTGCTCTAGTACAAAGAAAATATAATGATGAGTCCTTACAATATGGTGGTACTGCCAGTTCTACAGGATCAATAAATGTAGCTACTAAGATAGTTATCTATAAGGCAAATCGTTCCAATATCTTCAAAGATGCTGGAGCTGCTAAAAAGCTTATCGAAGAAGAAATAAAAAAACCTCAATATCAAGGCATTTCGGTAGATTATACAACTGATCTTTCTGAAATTATTATTGAAGATTATAAAGGTCTTGCTGAAAATGCATGGCAATCGGTCTTACTGATCTTCTTAGTGATGCGATTTTTTGTCGGACTTAGACAATCATTGATTGCTACTTTTGCAATGCCTCTCTCCTTCCTTATTACTTTTATTGCACTCAATCGAGCAGGATTTACACTCAATTTCTTGACCAACTTCTCTCTTATTCTGACATTTGGAATGGGGATAGATACTGTAGTTGTACTCATAGAGGCAGCCTATGAACTTATGAAAAAAGGATTTAACTCCAAGACTGCAGTACTATTAGCACTCAAACAATATGCAAAACCAAATATCACAAGTTCTCTTGCAAATATGGTAGTATTCCTACCCATGCTTGCTCTACCTGGAATCATGGGTAAATTTTTAGCTTACATTCCTATTACTATTTTCATTACCCTAGCAGGGAGTCTATTTTTAGCACTCTCTATCAATAACGTACTTTTTTGGAAAGTAAATAAAAATCAGAATTATTATTATAAAGATAGCGATACTCCGGATGACGAAGAAGAGGTACTTTTAAGCGATGTAGAAAACCAGATTTTATTCGCAGAAAGAGAAGGGAAAACAGCGCTAGATCCTAGTAAACAAACTATTACTGATATTCGAATTGGAAAAATAGCTCACTGGTATAGCACCAAATTACATTGGATTATTGAACGTCCTTTCTGGAGAAAGATGGCATATCGAGGTCCAGTAGGATTATTGATTCTCTCCTTCATATTCTTATCTGGAGCCATTGGATTCAAAATCTTCCCATCAGGTGATAATGAGTTTATGAACATGACCGTGACAAGCAAGGTTGGTACAGTTACTCAAACACGAACTCCTTATACCACGAAACTCAATCAGATTATTTCTTCTGTTCCAGAACTGAGAAATTATACCATAGATGCTAATGGAAATACTATAAATATTGCTATTAGATTAGTAAAAAAAACACAAAGAGATAGAAATAGTTTTGAAGTGCAAGAAGACTTATTACAACAACTTAATTACCTTGTGGAACTATGATATAAAGTTGAATCTAAAGTGGAAGAAGGATGACCTCCCGCAGCAAAAGCAGTAGGAATAAGCCTTGTGGCAGATAATACAAATTTATTGAGTGACCTCAAACAAGTCTCAGTTGATTTTGAAAATTACCTGAAAACTCTAAAAGGTACCATGAATGTAGATAATAGTAGTAATAATAATCCTGGGCAGTTTGAGTTTAGACGAGATACCAACAAATTAGCAGAACTTGGACTCACTCCGCAAGATTTCACCAGTGAATTACTTCCCGCTCTTCAAGGACAAAATATAGGAACAATGACCCTTGAGAAAAAAGATAGAGACATTATTATTAAGTATAAAGGATTTAATGATAATATGACACCTGAAACCTTACTCAGCACAGTAATCAACACAAGAGTGGGACCAATCATGCTGGGGTCGGTGGCTGAATATACTATTGATCAAGCCCTCAATAGAGTCTCTAGAGATGATGGAGATCTTACTATTGTAGTGGACAGCGACCTCACACCTGGAAGTACTCCTACAGATTTTCAACCTAAACTTACTGATTTTGCTGAACAATACACCTTCCCTGAAGGTATTAGCTACAAAGTAGGAGGAGAAAATGCTGAAAATTCAGAGCTTATACAAGCAACTTTTGTAGCTTTTGCGGTTGCGATCTTCCTTACTTTCTTGATTCTTATCTATCAATTCAATAGTTTCAAACAATCTACTATGATCCTGTATAGTATTATTACTGCCATGCTAGGAGTAAATATCGGATTGTTTATTACTGGAAATCCATATAGTATGCCATTTATGATCTGATTTATTTCTTTGATTGGAATTGTCGTGAATAATGCCATCTTTATTATTGATAAGATTAATACCAATATAACTGCTTGATTACCACTAAAATTAGCAATTCTCAATGCAGGTTCTACAAGATTTAAACCAGTAGTTATTAGCTCACTTACTACTATTTTGGGTATCATCACTCTTGCTCGAAAAGATGAATTCTGGGCAGGACTGGCTCGAACAGTGGTATTCTGACTATTATTTTCTTCATTTATGACACTTCTTTCTATCCCAAATCTATATTACGCAGTGTATAAGAAAAAAGGAGAAGCAGAATAATAAAAGGTATAAGCAGAAT
Organism: uncultured Candidatus Peribacteria bacterium; assembly: GCA_964455295.1. Lineage (GTDB taxonomy): Bacteria > Patescibacteriota > Gracilibacteria > Absconditabacterales > Absconditicoccaceae > CALMFT01. Next base: position 17,651 of record CAYVXG010000010.1, on the reverse strand, counting down.
TTGTACTTCAAAAAAAAGCATAATAAAAAAGAGAGAATATGTTATCATATTCTCTCTCGACCTAGTAAACTAGGGTTTAGGATTTAATCTCTTCTTCCTCAGTAACATAAACCTCGGTTAGATAGGTATCTCCAGACTCACTATAATTATTATGAATAGTGATCGTAACCGGCGCAGCATTATCTTTTACAAGAATAGCTCTCTCAGAGAGATAGTTATCCTCTCCATAACCCTCGCTTGGTAACACAAGCATTGAAGTTGAGGTTGGATTTCCATTTCCAGTCGTAAGTGGGAGATCGTACGCCCGTCTGAGATATTGACCCAGATAACTATCGATCAATGCCCATGCGACCAGTGATATAATTGCTACAAACAATAAACCAGTGAAGAAAACATCCCACCAACTCCAATGATTATCATTGGACAGTAAATCATTTGTTTTAGCTATCATATCGTTCAAAGAAGATAGTTGGCTCTCAACGCGTTTGCGTTGTTCGTACGATTCGTACGAATTTTGGGCGACATCAATTTCAAATCTTTTGAAGTCTTTCCTCAGTCCCCGAACTTCGTCCCGCGTGGCAGTACCGAAATTCGTTATTTTTACCGGCTGAATCTGACTTGCTTGCGCAAAAGAAGACAGATCAAAAATGAAGATTAAACTCAAAATAAACAATAGATTTCTCATCTTAAAAACGGACTTTCACCGTCATCGGTACCTAACGCGACCTTTTCGTCTTCATTGTATATTTTTAATATTTACATACAAATCAGAGGGTTAGTTAATTTTGTTAATGAACATCCTCTCGGATAAGATTTATATAATTAAATATATATCGTTGTCAATAGAATATTTTATATTTAATCAATTAACAAACAAACAAAAACAAACAAAAATTACTTATTATAATTTGCATTTTCTGCTTATATTATGTATCATTAGTGTATATTAATAAACATGAGCTATAGCTTTATTTGTAATAGAAATTTATGTTAGATCTTTCAACAAACGAATATTTCAAGGCACTTTCCAAATCTATTGCTACCAGCGATATTGTGAAGCTTTTTGATAATCTTCTTACGATCGCTACTGAGCAAGAAGCATCAGATATTCATATCGAACCTTATGAGACTTTTTGTAGAATAAGAATAAGAATAGACGGAATCATGCATGAATTGATCCAATACCCCAATTCTATCCACGAAAATATTATTGCTAAGTTTAAGATTGAATCTGGACAGATGAGACCTGATGAAAAAAGGATTCCTCAAGATGCTAGAGTTTCCAGTATTACACTTACTCACAAAGAACTTGATCTGAGAGCCAATACCCTACCTACCGTTTGGGGAGAAAAATTAGTAATGAGAATTGTGGATAAATCTAAAAAAATTCCATTGTTGGAAGAACTTGGAATTGAAGGTTCAAACATGGAAATTTTATTGAGAAATCTCAATTATCCAAATGGTATTATTATTACCACAGGACCTACCGGAAGTGGAAAAACCTCTACCCTCTATGCTTGTCTCAATAAACTCAACAAGACTCAAGTAAATATTCTTACCTATGAAGATCCAGTAGAATCAAGGATTAATGGACTCAATCAAGCACAAATTAGAACTGATATTGGGTTTAGTTTTGCATCAGGATTGAGAGGATCACTCAGACAGGATCCAGATATTGTATTGGTAGGAGAAATCCGTGATTGGGAGACGCTTGATACCGCTATGGAAGCTGCCATGACAGGACACTTGGTATTTTCTACTCTTCATACTAACTCCAGTGCTGAAACGATTACCAGAACTTATAATCTGGGAGCTAAATCTTATCAATTGTGTGGTACTTTCAATCTTATTATGGCTCAAAGACTTTCTAGAAAAATATGTCCACACTGCCAAAAGGATCATTCTATTTCCGATTCAGATCATTACATATATGCAAAAGAATCTCTTGCACAGATGGATCCTAAAAAATTAGAAAATGAATTGAAATTAAGAAATATAAGCCAAGAACAATGGAAAAAATTTTCTGATGGAAATATTAGTGTGGGGACTGGAAAACTCCCAAATGGTGAAGTATGTACTACCTGTAATGGAACAGGATACAAAGGAAGAATAGGACTATTTGAATGTATGGAATACGATGATTTACTGAAAGACATGCTTTTACATGATAAGACTGCCTTTGAAGTAGAAAAAGCACTTCTTGAAAATGGTATGATTAGTCTAGAACGTGATGGCATCTTCAAAACTATCAAAGGATTAACCACACTTGAAGAAGTATACAGACTCAGTAAACATAAATAAATTAAATAATCTGATTATTTTCTTATAAATATATTGATAAATATTGTCAATATATTTTTTCTTAAATCAAGAATAAAGGGATGAGAAATCAAAACAAAGAGATAATCAAGAAGATTAGGCATTGAAACTAGGCATAAGATTGCTATTTTTCAGATGTTAATTGAAGCCTTCAGCCTTCTTATTTATCTTATTTTTCGTTGCTTGATCATGAATGGAAATTTTAAAACACGAATTCTCGGTATTTGTGTAGTATTTTTGTGAGTATTTGGAACTCTTATTCTGAGAGAATATATGGCTAATCATACCTATTATTATGATATGTTAGCTACAAATTCAAATTTCTATATTATTATAGCAACCTTAATAAGTGCAGCAATTCCATTATGTTATATGTTATATAAAAAAAATGCATCTTTAAAAGGATTAGCATGGACAACTTGGATTGGACTAGTTATCTACGGAATCGTGTATGCAAGTATCAGAGAAAATATATTGGGAAGCGGAACAGTTATGTGGGTAGTAAATTCCGCCTTAATTTTCTGATTATCAATTTTTATGCTCACAGGACTTATGAGTCTAGGAGCAAAGATTTATAAAAGATTATATCAAAATCCAGAATGGACTTGGAAAAGTATCTTACTTGGATTCGGAATCGGATTTGGGGTATTCACCATCATAAACTATGTACTTATTTTACTCAATATTTTTTATCCACTGGTAAACTGGATTCAAATCATCCTTCTTGGAGTACTTATTCGATACGAAAAAAACACTTTAAAAACTATTGGTAACACCATCAATACATCAATCAGATCATTATACACTAAAGATCGTAAAGGATACGAATGGATTGTAGTAGCACTTCTTCTGTTCTCAATTTCCTATTATTTTATTGGATTTCAATTAGCTTACATCCCCTATCCTACGGCTCGAGACGCAAATCATGCTTATATGCTTATACCAAATGCTATTTCTGGCGTAAATGGTTGGAATGTAGTTAAAGGAGGATATTTACCTGTATATCTTTCTTTTGTATCATTTTTCTTTTCGATTATCAAAGGATTGGGAGGAAAGTTCTGGATTGCCCCAGACACTTTTGGGGTACAATTTAACTACCTCACAGCAATTTTTACCTTTATTACCACTCTTGGAATTATTGGAAAAACACTTCAATTAGTGAAAAAAAATAGTAATGAACAACAAGAAAAAATGAGTATGACACTAGGATGGTTTGTTAAAATACTCTGGCTTACTTCTGGAATGGGAGCCTTCCTTGTGTTTATAGATAATAAATCTGACTTCGGTATCATGTACTTAAGTTGTCTTGGTTTATTTGCTGGACTAGGATATATCGATTATCTCGTAAAAAAATATAATTCAGATCCCCAAGATGATATTGAAGTAAAAGAAGGAAGAAATGATTTATATTTGAGCGGCTTCTTTTTTGCACTCGCGGTGGTAAGTAAGGTAACGGCTTTATTTGATGCTATGAATTTTATATTCTTACTCATAGGTTTTGTATTGGGTGGATTGGTACTTGTGGGAGCTGCTTTTATCGTAATGGGAGCACTCGCCTATCTAGGACTCAATGGGGTTTCTAACTTTATTTCTAAATCATTCGCTAATATTGGTGGATTCGGCGTAGGAGCTCTACTTTCTTTAATCGGATTAGGTAAAGGGCACCGTAATCAATCACTTACTTATTGGCCAAAATTTGCACAAATTGTTAAACATATTGCGGGATGGGCAGTAGTGTTTATCGCAACTATAGCATTACTCAAAGGACCAGTTGGTTTAGTAAGAGTTTTTAATGATGTTACTCCCCCTCAAGCCTTACCAAAAGAAATGATATTTGGTAAAAATAACAAGCCAATATTACTTGCCTCCAACACTTCTCCTCAAATGCTAGATCTTACAGGGGATCAAGAAATAACTGCTGCCGCTACTACTTCTGACAATAAAGAATTAACATTTGGTCAATGTACATTACAAGCAGCAGGATTTACAGACGCAAAAGATCTTTACAATAACTTACTTACTCCTCCAGGAGATGGTTATACGGAAGATGTGGGAAGATATGTTGGATTTGGACAAAGAGAGTTTAACAATCCATGGCGAGGATTCTTAGTAAGTAATAAAGCTTGTATCAGTATTAATAGCTCTGCAAAAATTTTCTGTCAAAACCAAGGACTTATCAGTCCATTATCAATGAGCTCAGCTCAACAATTACTTGCTAAATTATCTGAATGATCAGAAGGATATGAATTAGTAGGCAGCATCATATCTGGATTTACAGCTTCCGATAAGCTCCCTACTTACACTGCTGATAGTCAAAAATTACTTACTGACTATCGACAAGATAAAACCATTACTAAAGATGCTAGTAAAGTCTTTGTTCCTTACAAATTAGTAGTACCTATGAATGTTACCTTCAACTGGTCACTTCAAAATCTTTCGTCTTATTATACTGACATCGGTATTATTTGGCTCATGATTCAATTCTTCATAGTAGTGGCTGTGATCTATGGTATAGTAACAAGTAAAAGAATTCTTCGAGTTACTAATCTCGTAGCTCTTATTGGTTGGTTGCTTTGGATCGTGATTGGTGGAGGAATTGTATGGTATGGAATTGGTTTGATTACATGGAGTATTATTGGATTTGTATTATTCGTTCATGAACTCTACATACCTAATAGTAAGAGAAATGAAAATCCTACTAACCATCTTCTTTTCAATATCTTTATCGGATTATTTATGATATTCTGATTGATTCAACTCAGTCTTAATCTGGTTAGAATTGCCTCACAAGGTGGAGGCGGACCTTTCTTACAGTATAAATATAGTAACGGACAAGCCTTAGTAGTTGATGAAAACTTACAACAAACTATCAAAACAAAATTTCCATATAAATGGCAAGATATCCTTTCTCTACAGTTCCCTCATTACAGCAATGTTGTCACGGCGGTAAATGCACAAACAGGGGACGAAGTAAATATTATCGCAGGAACTTATGCTCAGTATTGGGTGAAAGATCAAACTAAATTGTTGGGCGATGGATTCTTGGAAGGACTTTGGAAAGATTTTTCAGATTGGAATACCTGTAATTCATATCTCAGACTTCAAGATAAAAAAATAAAATACATAATCATTGATCCAAATATTGCGAGTATCGTAATGGGAGGTTGAAACAGCTCTTTGATGGAAAAATTCTTTGCTAAGATTGACCCCACTAATGGTCAAATTGTTACTGATGGAACCTTATCTATGCTTTCAAAAATGGTAAATGATGGATATTTGGATATCTATAGTACGAATAATCTTGGTGCTAAATACGGATATGGTCTTCCTTCAGATTATCTCAAATCTGTATTCGGTGTAGTAAATGACGATGATCTCGTCTTACTCAGAGCAAGATTAGCCACTGCAAGATTCTGGCAAAACCAAACACAAATAATTAATGGGCTCTCCAAAATTTTTACAGCAAGAGTGGCTAATGGGCAAGCTTTGGGAGATGTATCTGATGTATTTGGTAGAGTTATTGATGAGCCAAAGCTTAGCGCACTGGTGTCCAAAGCCATTCAATCTGGGTTCCCAAGTATTGCTGGGGAGATCAAAGATCTTACACAAGATGAAAGATTCGTATTATTAAACTATCTCAATATTCTTACTACCTACAATAAACAACCTGATCAATTTGCTTCAACTGCTACAAGTATTATTAATCAATCATTGGGAGCTTGATCACAATTAATTGTTTTCGAAGTAAAATAAAAAGACAGAGTCTTTTAAATATCATTGTTTAAAAATTTATTATGAATTTAGAAAAACTCTTTGGCTCAAAAACAAAGTCTGATATACTCAAATACCTTGTCTTCAGAAGACAAGGTGTGAGCATCAGAGCCCTTGAATCCGAACTTGGGCGAACATTTCCTGGAATAAAAAAACAAATAGACTCACTCGAAGAATCAGCTGTTTTACATATTGATAAAACTCCTGAAAGACGGTCTATCAAAATCATGGATGAGATCTATGAAGAGATTCGTAAACTTATTATTTCCAGCCTCAAATACGACACAAGATTATTGCTTTCCCAGTCCCCCCTGCCCATCAAATATTATCTCGGTAAATTGTTTGATAAACCCATTGATGTTGATTTAGTAATCCTCTATACAGAAGAAAAAACCAAAGAAGAAGAACAAAAATATCCTACTCCAGAAGAAGTATCAGAAGATCTTCTGGATGTCCTCAATTTCCAAGTAGAAATGAAAGTAGATAATTTAGATAATCTGAAAAAATCTATCACTCACTTATTTAAATCCTATATGATTGATCCTGCTTATCTGGTATTTATGACTCATGAAGAGTTTGATAAAAGAACAAAAATGGCAGATAAATTTGCTATGCAGATTCTTAGAAGTAATCAGTAATTATTTTCAACTGTTATAATGACCCACAATATCCAAATAGAAGAATCTCGAAAGTTACAATTACAGGATGAATTTTCAAAGCCTTATTTTCAAAACATTATTGATAGTATCAAAAAGGATAAAGCTGAAAGAAAAATAATCTATCCTCAGGGAGAAAATATTTTTAGATCCTTTGAACTTACTCCTTGGGATGAAGTCAAGGTAGTTATCTTAGGTCAGGATCCCTATCATGGAGCTGGACAAGGCCATGGACTCAGTTTTAGTGTTCCAGAAGGAATCATGCCACCACCCTCTTTAATTAATATTTTTAAAGAGATTCAAACTGAATATCCTGAAGAACAGATTGATATGAGAAATGGGAACCTCACTCCGCGAGCTCAGGAATGAGTACTTTTACTCAATGCTTTCCTCACTGTTCAAGCTGCTAACCCACTTTCACATAGTAAAATAGGTTGGGAAACATTTACAGATCAGATTATTTCTCTACTCTCATCACAAAAACAGGGATTGGTGTTTATGCTCTGGTGAGGCTTTGCTAAGTCTAAAAGAAAATTTATTGATAGCAGCAAGCACCTTTTACTCACTGCTAGCCACCCTTCTCCATTGGCAGCAAACCAGGGTGGATGGTTTGGAAACAATCATTTCAGACTTTGTAATGAATATCTGGAAAAACAAGGTAAAAAAGCTATAAATCGATCAAGAACATAATAAAAAATTAAATAATCAGAATTTTTATATATAAGAATTTTTCATGTCTACAAAAATTAGTAATCTTCTCTTCTCAGGTTTGGAAAGTTGTACAACAATTCTTGCAAGATATCCTGATAGAAATGGTAGTCCTATGGTAACTCGTATCGCTCCTAGTCCGACAGGTTTCTTACATATTGGTTCAGTATACACAGGATTACTCAATGAAAAACTTGCTCACCAATCAGAAGGAAAATTTTTGGTAAGAATAGAAGACACAGATCAAGCAAGAAATACTACAGATTTTGAAAATCAATCGGGAGGTATTTATTCTATCATAAAGGGGCTCAATTTCTTTGAATTACAGTATGATGAAGGAGTAATATTGAAAGATGATAATAACTTAGAACAAAAAGGAAGCTATGGTCCTTACATCCAATCACAAAGATTAGATATTTATAAATCATTTATAAAATACCTTTTGGAAACCGGGAAAGCATATGTATGTTTTTTGAGTCCTCAAGAACTTGAATCTATTAGAGCTTCTCAACAAGTAGCAAAACAAGCTACTGGAATTTATGGTCAATACGCACTTTCTCGTAATCTTACTGAGGATGAAGTAATTACGAGAATCAATAAAGGAGATTCATATGTTATCAGATGGAAAGCAAATGGAGAAATAGGTAAGAAGATTCAATTTGAGGATGGAGTAAAAGGAAGTGTAGATATGCAAGAAAATTATATCGATCAGATTATTCTCAAGTCTGATGGTTTTCCAAGTTATGCTCTTGCTCATATTATTGATGATTACCTTATGGGGACTACTCATGTTATTAGAGCAGATGAACGACTTGCAAGCGTCCCTTACCATATACAACTTTTCCAAGGATTTGCAGACATATTTTCTAGACCACAGTGGTCGTACAATCACAATTCTCCTATTGAAAAAATGGAGAATGGCAATAGACGTAAATTATCAAAAAGAAAAGATCCTGAAGCAGATGTAAAAACTCTTATTGATGCAGGATATCCAGCAGAAGGAATCAAAACTTACCTCATGTGCTTACTCAATAGTAATTTTGAAGATCGATGGAAGGAAGAAAATACAAAGCATCCTTATGTTTCTTACAAAGAATTCCAAGTATCATTGGATAAATGTAGTACTTCTGGAGCCATTTTTGATATGGATAAACTTAATCATATCTGCGCTGAATACTTAGCAATAGTACCTCTTGATCAGCTTATTACAGAACTTGAAGCATTCAATACAAAAGATGAAATTAAAATCTGAGAATGGGATAAAGAGTATTTAAAAAATATTCTGAATTTTGATCGTGTGAAAAAGTTACATATCAATTACCAAAATGTCATAGACTATATACTTCCATTTATCACTAGACCTGCAATTGATAGTTCACTTTATCCCTCAATATTTTCTACAGAAGAAGTTAAAAACATTCTCTTACACTATAGTAAGCATCTGGATGAAAAATTATGGTGAAATGATAATAATTTATTGATGACGAAAGAAGAACGATTTGAAGATCTCAAGCAGTTTGGTAAGCAGTTTGGTATTGCTCCATCAAACGGTGAATTTAAAGAAGGAGGATACAAAGGTAAGATCGGTGATTTAGCGATGTTACTCAGAATACACTTATATGGTGCAGCTAATACACCTGACATCTATGAAATGATCAGAGTCATGGGTAAGCAAACTGTAAGTGAAAGATTAAAATAATCATTTAAAATGAACTAATAAATCCTTATGGAAAATCCTGTACTTACATTTCTCAATAAACACAAGATTCCTTATGAGGAATATCAACACCCTGCACTTTTTACAGTAGAGCAAGCACAAGCCTATGAAACTGACATACCTTGAACTCATACTAAAAATATTTTTATAAAAGAAAAAAAATGACCCTATCATCTTATTACCTTAGTAGCTAATAAGAAACTTGATACTAAAGTTTTTAAGTTGCAATCTGGTATCAAAGATTTTTCTTTCGCAAGTCCTGAAGATCTCATGGAGCAACTGAAACTTACTCCTGGAAGTGTAGGGATATTTTGACTTATCAATAATCCAGCGATACAACTGTGGATTGACCAAGACGTTTGGTCTTCAGAAAGTGCTGGACGACATCCCAATATCAATACCAGCACTATTATAATTAATAAAAAATGATTACAAGATTATCTTAAAATCTTAGCAATCAATTACAAAATAGGAATACTATAAAAATATAAGCTAAATTCTTATCCATTGATGAGCTTTATCTCACATTCATGAATAAGCTTTTCATATTCTTTTATAATAGGTTCTGCATATTTTTCAAATACACTATGATCCATTTTTACATGAGGATAAAGGAAAGGTTTTTCATAATATCTTCTCATAATATCCTGCGTCTTAGTAAGTAATTGATCTGATATTTGTTCCAGTGGATCAATTTCCTCTGGCAAAAAAGCACCTTTTTTCATTTCTTCCAATAGATAAAGAACTTCACTTTTTAAAGAATGTAATCTCTCTAGTCATGTTCAAAATTCTTTTAATAACAAAGGGGATAATGAATTTAGAAAATCATCTTTCTTAGTATTCTTAATTTTTGTCTCTAATATTTGATGTAATGTTTGAGGAGAAATAGCTACAGGAATTTTATTATCCAGTAAGAGTACCTTTAATTTTTTTTCATTGATATCATCTTGAGAAACTATTCACAACGCTTCATCAATCTGATCCTGAATATGATTATGTTCCAATGCATTCAGTAACATCTGCATATATTCAGTAGAAATCCCACTGCTAGGACTAATATCAATAGGTTCTTTATCTAATGGTTGATTACTTTTATTCATATATAAGGTATAAAGGTAATAAAGAATTTAATTCAGTTTATTAATTATTTTATAATCAGAAATTAATCTTCAGTAACAAATAAAATAAGTAAGCAAGGATAAGAAAGAAGAGAGTAGATGCTATATACAACTTTGTTTTTTCTCCTACCCAGTGTATCAATAAGAATACAAGACCAATAGTGCCCCATAAAATATAATCAAAATGAACTGAGAAATTAATAAATCTTTGATACCAAAACATTACCACAAGAGCCAATATACATCCAAATATAAGTATCTTGGAGAGATTTTGAAAAAACTTTTCTATCGTTTCCATAATAAGATGGGTATTTTTACCCCAACTACTAAACCAAGATCTTACAGACGATCTGAGTTTATACACAAAATAATCAAAACTGCTTCCACCACTAAGTTTATTGAGACCCTGATAGCGAGAAAGTCTATTCTGACTCATAATGGTATTTAGTTCTTTATTGAAATCTTCAAGAGGTTTTTCTTCATCCAAATTAATCTTTTTGACGTAGGTATTCTCAATCAGTTCCATCCTTTCTAGAAGCTGATTCATACGTTTTTTTGCTTCTTCAATCTGACCTTGTTGAATAAATACTTGAAGATCATTTGACCATGATTGGATGAGATCTAATTCTCCAGGTTCTGCATATCCATTATATCTTATCACAAAATCTTTAGTATCCTGAGAAAGGGATTGTGCGAGTTGTAAAAGTTGTGGAGTTACTGTTTCTTTTTTGACGATATATTTTTCTTCTAATTGAGTTAATAATTTTTTCATATTTTCTTCCTCAAGTGGATTGTGAATACTATTTATTGAAAGAATATTGAGATTTTGTGGAAACTGAGACTTTAAAGATCTTAACCATTCATAAAAGTCAATAATCTTTGAGTAATCTGAAGTAATTTTAAAAGGCATGGTGTTATATTCAAGATGAGCTACAAGACCAAAATTTGCATCATTTGTTGCATCCGAATGAGGAGTAAGTGATTCTGGACTAAAGATTTTTTGAATTTCATTCATACCAATACCCTCCACAATATGGGAGTGAGTAATATTTTGATAAATGGTTTTTATGATTGTGTTCATGGGCTTGTTTGATCTAAATTAGCATCTGGAGTATCCGCTTGCGTATCAGCATTATTCACATCTTCAGAGTCAGAATCATCAAGTGATATTCCTAGTCTTGCTCCAATTCCAGCTTCTACATACTTACGGTCACGTCCATATTTGAGTGCAGAATATTGTTTGAGTATATCACGCATTTTTTCGTTCTTATAATCTTCAGACCATATCGTATCAAGACTAAATACACGACTCGTTGCATTATCAATATTTATCTTAGAGTAAGTTTTATAATTACTAATTCAAATAATATCCTGAGCAGACAACACAGGGACATATTCTTTTTCTAGGAATTCGGCATCTGGTGCGCCTACTTTAAATGATTGTATACTTCCCACGTTACCAAACACAGCATCTTTTACTGACTTCTTACCTCCGCTTGTTTCTCCAATATTATTACTCGCTCCTCAATCCAATTGAGCAATATATTGATGTGCCATAATCAGACTTAAATGGTATTTACGAGCTTCTGAAAGGATATCCGCAAAAGTATTCGTTACAAAATTCTGGAACTCGTCCACATACAGATAGAAATCTTTTCTCTTATCTTCTGGAATATCTGCACGTGACATGGCTCCATTAGAAATTTGAGATACAATGATCATTCCCAGCAATTGAGTATTGAGCTCTCCAATCTTACCCTTACTAAGATTCACTAAAAGTATCTTTCCTTCATCCATAATCTTACGGAAATTGAACACAGATTTCGTTTGTCAGATTATATTTCTAATCAATGAATTTGTTGTAAATGACACAAACTTCGCAGTTAAGTATGGGATAATTTCTGCTTTTTCTCTTTCTCCAATACTTACATAGGTTCTGTCCCAGAAGTTACGTACCATAGGATTTTTTACCTTACTAGTCTTATACTCACGGAATACTTCATCAGTGAAAAGTCTTGGAATATCCAATAAAGTAGCACCATCTTCGAGATCTTCGAGAAGTGTTAATGATCAGAATTTGAAATACTCTTGAAGTCTTGGACCAAACACTTCAGGACCAAACATCTTCAAGAACATTTCTGTAGCATCATTTACTACTCTATCTGCTTCATTGTAGCTATTAATATTATATAAGTTGAGTCCAATTGGTCTAGATTCATTCCCTGCATCAAAGTAAATAACATCTTTAGCACGACTTGCGGGAATATAGCTCAAAATATCTTCTACAAGATCTCCATGTGGATCAATAACACAGAAACCATCTCCATTTCGAGCATCTTGCCTCGCAAGGAATCCAAGCAATACCGATTTACCTCAACCCGATTTTCAGATAATATAGTGATGTCTTGATCTATCTTTTCTTTTCATATACACAGGCGTAAATTGATTTCTATATACATTTACTCCCAGTAATGATGCATCACGGAATACTTTGAGACCTGTTCTCGGCTGTTTTGTTATTTCTTTTACAAATTTACCTTGCTCATTTTCTACAATCAAAGCGGGATCAATCGTAGCATGTTGCACAGTATCAAAGGGAATAAGATTTTCTATAGTATCAACTGTGGAACCAAATGCCCAATGATCTTTATTGAAGAGTTTTGGTATCTTACCACCAAGATATCCTTCTGCAATAGAACCGCTAATGACAAAATCTGTTGGATCTTTTGGCATATACAGATTATCTGGCGCCGAAAGTACTTTATAGTCCATCCATTTAATACTTGGTGACCTATTGAAAGCACCATCTGGGAAGTGAAACAAGGTAGTTAATTGATTTTCTGTAAAGACATTGGATTTATAGAAGAAGCTTAAAGATCCGATGGTGTGTAGAAACCTCCAAAGTGGTTTAAGAATAAACCCTAGTATATCGGTCTTCCACTCTTTCATATCTAACTCATTATTGAATTCATCTTTAAAAATATTAAATATTCCGACCATATTGCGGATATTTGACTTAGGTTTTTCATATTCATCACTACTTGATATCAAATAAAGTGAACAACGGAAAGCGTGTCTTCCAGCTTCCTCACCCATGATATTGAGAGCATCTTCCTTAGCTTTCGTCATACGTACAAAATCCTTACCTCCTTCTTGGTATTTATCAGTATTTCCAGGAACTTCTTTCTTTTTACCAAAGAGTACAAAGTTGAATAAACCTAGGGGTAGCCAAAATATTTATTTCGCTACACCTTCAGGATTTATAAAATTTTTATCATTACGATAGAGTCCTTCCGCCCATCTTTGTGCCTTCTTATTGAAAGCAGAACCCATAGGTCTACAGGTCATACTAATATCAAAGGTATCACTATCTCCGATTTCTCCCATACTATCAATCACGTTATTCATCGGATCATCTTCGATTTGTTTGAAGGTTTTGATAGGATACACTGCGTCTTTCTTAGGTTCTAGTGGAACAATATCTCGATATTTTTTACTAAATTGTTGGGGAGCAACAATAGTTTCTATACTACTATCCGCATATTGGGCACTAATTGCTGAAGTAATAATTTCTTGATATTCTGGATAAGTAGCAACTACGAAATATACCAGTCCTTTTTCATAATGTAGATTAACAATAAACTTAGCTTTTGAGAAAACTAAAGTAGAGATGGTATCAGCTACCCCAAGTTGCCCTAATCTATGAAGGGAACGGAATACTTGACTCATACGACCAATCTTTTCTTTCATATCCTTACTCAATTCTCTTTCTTTTTCTCTATCAGATTTAGAATCCCCTCTTGGTAAAGTAACTTTGAGGTAAACTAATCTTTTTGCATTGAAATAATCATATGCTATCTGTAATATTCCCTTCAAACTGCGCAAGAAGAAATAGAGAACTATTAGTCCTGCAATAATCCACAAACCATTAAATGCATACGATTTTAAGCTTGCTACATTATACCAGTTATCTTGGGAACTTGCTACTACGGTTCCTACCATGGTTTTGGTGCCTGTAGAAGTCGAAACTTTTGTAGTATTGTTTACGACAGGAGTTTTTTCTACTTTCTTAGCACTATCTCCCATAATCTGATTCTTGAGATATTGAAAAAATCCAGGAGTTTGACTAGATTGTGTATTTTGAAGATCTTCCTCACCTAATGGAGCAGCATTGTGCGTATTATCTTGCGTATTAGTATTATTTAGTATACTACTTGCTTCGTTGGTATTGATATTATCTATATAGAGCTTTACATTTGCAGAACCTCCAAATTGCTCTACACAATTAGCTTTTTCAGCTCATCGTGCAGCAGTAATACTATTAGAAAAAGACAAAGTTTTACTTGTGCCATTGATCTGATTGTAGATCTGTTGTTTGAGAGCAATTTTGCAGGATTCCAATGACATCATTGATCGCAAAGTAGAATATTAAATATCATATTAAATATAACCAGATGAAGAGGATTTGTCAAATTTAGAAGCCTCAAATATAAGGTTTTTGAAAGATAGAAAAAAGAAGTAAAAAATCCCCCAATTTGGAGGATAAAAACACTAGAAATAAACTATAATTATTTAAAAGATCAGATCATATGAGCATCTTCATTAAAACCATAAGTGAAGTATGCTCATCTAAAATTTCAATTACTAGCCCATATCACAAAACTGTCTCCTATCATTACTGGAAGTACAATATATGATTCACTTCCCTGAGGACTCATTTTTCCCCTAGTATCTTGGAAACCAGCATAATGATTATTGGGTAAAAGTTTATTTTTAAGTTGAAACAAGAGATTTTGATCCATCTGTGAACTGAACCAATCTTGATTATCACAGAGCTCTGAAAACTCCATTTCATGTGGTTTGAGTAGATTTTTTAAGGCAGTAGTTGCACTCAAAGTATCTTCACATTTTACAACTGGAATATTTTGAATCTGGAAAACCTTTGAGGCTCACTTTTCTCTTACAAATGTAAGCAAAGTACCATTATAGTCTACATTGAAGAGATTTTGTTTTCAAGATTGATCATCTTTAGGATGATTTGGATTATAGTATATTCCACTCAAACGAGAAGAGTTTTGTAGATCAGGTGATTGAAAAGTTTTACCAATTTCTTCATTATATGATAGTTCTTCAGGGTTTTTTTCTAAAGATTGATCATTCGATTGATCATTCGAAAGAGATATATGTGTTTTTTCATTCATGATTATTGTGAGAGTAAGTAATAAATATAAAAGAAAATATATATTATATAAGATAAGTCAATATTATTTACAGCAAAAAGGAGTTAGTAAATTATACAAATAATCTTCATCCTTTTGTTCTTTCCACATATCCAAGTTTCACTAAGAGTGGCTCAATATCTTCTTCGATGGTTTTTTCGTCCACTCCCATTTTCATACTGATAGTAGTCAAACCTAATGGTCTTGCGGCTACTTTCAAAATATCAAGATATTGCTGATGAAGTGTAGTAAGACCTCCTTCTTGAGCCTTATTCCAAACCGTAAATTGCTCAATAATCTGTGCACTGAGTACCAAATCTTGATGGTGAGCATTGAGATAGTCATAAACCCTCAAGCAACCATTATACAATTCTCTTGGAATATTTTCGAGTAGCCTTGCAAATCTCGCTAGATCTAAAGCTTCATAACTTATTCCCAGCTTGCGCAAATAATATCAGACTATTTTTTGTTTTTCCTGATCAGTATAATCTGTGAGATGAAATTTGTAGACAAATCTTGACTTGAGAGGTTTACTCAGATGATCAGATTTTGTAGTAGCTCCAATAAGCGTGAAATGTTGCAAAGGAATTTGTACATGACCTCCATCAGGCATCACCATATCAATATGAAAATCCTCCATCGCCGTATATAACATCTCTTCAATCTTGGCTTGTAAACGGTGAATTTCATCAATAAACAATATATCTCCAGCTTGTAGAGTATTCAGTAAAGAAATGAGATCCGCAGGTTTGGTAATTGCATATGCAGTAACTACTTTACAGTTTGATTCTAGTTGATGAGCAATAATCTGAGCAAGTGTTGTTTTACCGTATCACGCTGGACCCAACAAGAGAATGTGACCCAATGATTTTTTGGATTTAATACTTGAAGTAATTGCAGTTTTCACCACTCTTGTAGTATCTTCTTGTCCTACAAAGTCACCAAAAGTAATGGGTCTATAATCAGATCTTTGAGATTGTGTAGTAGAGATATCAATTTTCTTTACTTCCATATTTAAAAAGTTTCAGGAATAAAATGAGGAAGAACTTGTATCTTATGTTTAGGAATTCATCGATTGATAAGGTAGGTCATCATAAATTCACTTGGCACAAGGTGAATATCTACGGTACTGAGTAAAGCTCGTCTGAGTAAAGTCATAGACAGGAATTTGAATTTCACCCCACTTCCACCACCGCCCATCTTGATCCAATTCGAGTAAGATCGGGGTAATACCTGACTTTCTTGAGTTACTTTACTAGGATAAGGATGAAAGTATCCCAAATCATGATACATCATAAGTTTTTTTGACTTAAAAAATCAACTTATTCGTACTGGTAACCATCCATGATATCTACTCACTGAATGAAATCGGACTACGTCAGGTTTCCGTATGATGGAATAATAAAGCACTTGAGTCATAGATATGAGATTAAACCCTGTAATAGGAAGCAAGAATCCCCTGATTCTTTTGAGAGTAGCTATAGAAGCTGACAATCAAAGAGTTTTAGTTTTCCGTTCATGGGCTTGTAAAACTTTGGAAGCATTGTGAATATAAATTTCAATTCATCCAAAAAGTTCTTTATAATCTGATATCTGCAAGATTTTTTTCAGTTTCATTATCTAAGAGTAAATTAGCAAGAAATAGTACTCATTTTAGCTCGCTCGTATCTGACTATAATAAATACTAACATTTTATCAAATCATATACGCTGTGTTTAAAAAATATAAAAAACTAAGCCAGATTGACTTAGTTTTTAGTAATCTTTGGAAAATATTATTGTAATTTTCTTCTCATGAACGCTGGTGTTTCCAAATCCTCAGACGGTCTAGAATCATCATTATTTGAAGATGAATTTGTACCGAAAGGATTTTGACTATTTTGACTTCCTCCGAAAGGATTTTGACTGCTTTGAGATTGCGAAGCAGACATATTTTGAGTATTTTGTGGAACACTATGAGAATTAAAACTATTCCCTTGAGATCTTTCTCTCCCTTCTTCTTTGAGCATTCTACCTACGAAGCTTTCGCCTCCTGATTTTACTTTTCTTCCAGTCCAATCTCTTGTGGGTGCTTTTGAAGGACCTTCGTGAATTTCTCCTTCAAATCCTGTTGCTATAATAGTGATTTTAATTTCATCGTCTCC
>CAYVXG010000009.1:24025-28732 GCA_964455295.1 uncultured Candidatus Peribacteria bacterium | reverse complement strand
GGATGTTCGTCGGTGAATCATGATGATGATGTACTTAGAGTTCCTTCAAGCCATAAAATCATGAATCAAGTTTTAGAACAAGCAAAGATTATTAATCCTGATATTGAAGTACTTACTCGTACCCATATTTTGGAAGATCTCAATTTTGATCATTGTGAAGCTAATTATAGTACGCAGTGACATTATTGTACACGACCTTGCTGGATATCACAAAGAAAAGCAGAGAAATGAATTGCTGATCCTCTTACACAACTTTATAATGATCTTGTGGATCGATGTGATATTGTTATTGTAGCAACTCCAATTAGATGGGGGAATGCAAGTAGCTTGTATTATAAACTTGTAGAAAGATTGAATTGTATCGAAAATCAGAAGGAAGTCTATGGAGTTGATCTCATTCATAATAAACTGATGGGTATGGTGGTAATAGGCGCTCAAGATGGAGCTCAACATGTTATGGGGCAGATGATGTCTGTATGGTCAGAGTTATGATTTGCTTTTGCAAAATCTCCCTATGTAGCATACACTTCAGGATGACTATGGAATACTCGTACTGATCTGGTAGCAGAGCAACTTGAGAAAGATGAACAAATTATTCATGAAATGATTACTGAGATGTTGCAGAATCAGTTTGACGTTATTATAAACAGAAGAAAATAATTAATTGCAGATGTGACATTGGATAAGTCTGCTGATTATTTTGACCAAGTTGCTACTGGTAAAGTCTCAGACTATACTGGTTACAAACTTATACATACTGTGCCATCATTAGATACACCTGTATGTACAAAACAGACCAAAGAACTTGAAGCTACAGCAAAACTATTTCCCAATACTCCAATACTCATCATATCCAACGATACGCCTTTTGCTCTCAAGCGTTTTTGTCTTACCAATGATATAAGTAATGTGCAGGTGTTCAGTGATGCTCGTACAAGAGAGTTTGGTATACAAAATGGTTTATTTCTACCACAATATGGTTTACTTACTCGTTCTATTATGATAGTAGATCAGGATATGAAGGTAGTCTATATAAATTATGAAGAAGAAATTACTCATGGATTGGATATTGCAAATGCACTTGGTCAACTCAATGCTCTTGTTAATCCTCCTTTACAATAGATTATATAGCAATTTAATTTATAAATTTAAGGTATGATAGATAAGTGGCATACGTCAGAAGATTATATCAACTCATTTGATACCCATACCAAAGAAAAACTTTTACAGATAAAAAGTATTATATTATCAGTATTGGGTGAGTGTGAAGAGGGTATTAGCTATAATATTCCTGCTTTCAAAAAGGAGTGAGTATGGACATTTTATTATTCAGCATATACCAAGCATATCTCATTATCATTTTTTCCTACAACTGAAACTTATAAACTCTTTGAAAAAGAATTATCAGATTATAAACATAGTAAGTCAGCAATTCAATTTCCGCTTGATAAAGAACTTCCTGAAAAATTAATTCGTGCTATCATAACAGATGCGCTTCCTCGTATTATCAAAGCGCGTAGTAAGAAGAAATAATCAGATTATTTTTTGTTTATGACTTATTTTCTTAAAAATATATTTTTACTGCAAATACTAATAGAGATTTTCTAAAATTTGACAGGAGATTTTTTTTGAATACTATACAATAAAATATTTATAATATAATATGATATACTATGTGAATAGAAGAATCTGCAAATAAGCGTCCTCACTCAATACAAAAAAATCATTTTACGAAATGATCATTGTATGAGACATTATTATGAAATAATGATTTTCAACTGCAGATAGAAGGATTACAAAGGCAAGTGGATAACTATATCCGTATGGAACAACAAGCTGAAGAAAAAAGAAAGCTACTCTTTCAAGACTATAAAGACAAAAAAATATCCTCAGAAGAATATACACAAAAAGCAAAAAGTCTTTTGCCTTGGGATAGTTATGAAAACCCTAAGTATGATTTAGAGAAACAAATAAGACAACTTCAAGTGAAGCAGGATATTTTGGGTGTATCTCAAGAAAAGATCCTTACCAATAGAGATCAACTGGGAAAAAATATTTCAGATGGATGAACTAATAATAAAGGTGTTTATATCATTAGCGATATGTTTGTGGCTAGAAGAGCTGCTCGATGATACGATGACGCAAGCAGACTTATTCTTTACAAAGATAAAATCATATCGCCTATTATAAAAAAAACATTACAGATTGTAGAATTAAATGGCGATGTTTATCAAGTACAAGAAAGAGCTTTTGGAAAATCAATACTACAACTTACAAAAGAAGAATTAGATAGTATACCAGCACAACACTATAAAGATTTTTGGCATGCAAAACATGAAATGGATAAACTTTGATTATCTATTGATACTTCAGGAGGAAAATCTAATGTTTTATATGATAGTGAAAAATGATTTTCTATCATAGATCTTGGAATAGGAAAAAGTGATGATGATCAAACTGTTAATAGGATTCTGTTTGATAATAAAGGGGATGTTTACTATACCCAATGATAACTTTTTCAACTTATTTGATTATAAATATACTGTATGGACGAAATTCAGATGTGATGATAAGAAGATAATCTGATTATATTGTTATGGTTTCTAATTATGAAAAAAGGGTATAAAAATATATTACTAACCTGAAGTCCAGGATGTGGTAAGAGCACTAAACTTAAAGAATTAATTTCAGTAGTAGACTGTAAGACAGGTTTTCTTACAGAACAAATACTAAACTCTCAATGAGAAAGAGAGTGATTTCAACTTATTAATAACATATGAGATACGCACCTTTTAGCATCTAAAATACAAGTATCATCTATACTATTTGCAGATAAATATTATATTCAGGAGGATGCCGTAGATCGTATTATAAAATCTTTTGAATGTAATGTATGAGATTTAATTTATATAGACGAAATAGCTCCTATGCAGTTATACTCATCATTATTTCAAGACTTTATTATATCGATTTTAGATTTTAAAAATCCTATTATTTGAGTAATTAAATTGGATGATGACAAATACCCCTTTATAAAAAATATAAAAGAGAGAAAAGATACTCTTATAATAAATCTCTCAGATAATATAGATCATAGTGATTTTTTATCCTGACGAATCAAAAAAGTAAATAAATCACAAAATTATATAAAAGAGAAATATAGATTCATAAAAATCAGTCAAAATATATATAGTATGCATTCATCATCAAATATTAGAACTATCCATGTTTTAGATACGTGAATGTTGATATGTGATTGTCAATTTTATTCTGATTATTGAACATGTAGTCATACAATAGCTTTAAGGCAAATATTATAATTCTCATGACTTATCCACGACAAGTTGCTCACAAGGATATGATAGATGCTATGCGTCAGTGTTTTGTTAATTATCCGCAGGTAGAAGAGGAAATTAGACATTATGGTATCAAACGAGCTTTCCCAAATGGTATGCGATGCGATCTGATATTTTATAAAAAATCGATTAATATTCTGAGATTTAATCGTGGTGCGTGGATGGTGAGACAAGAACCAGTACTATGATGACTTTTTGATGAAGTTAGTAAGGTGATCGCTAAGATCCAACTCAATACTATTCAAGATATAGAGAATAAGGCTATTTCTGGACTCATTGCTAGGATCGCAAACGCTCCAGGTGGTATAAGATATAATGCGTAATTTATTTTTTTTATTAATTCTTATGAATAATATTCATCATCCTGTCTTCCAATACGCAACTATTGGTGAGATTGATCAGGTTATTGCTTTGTGGAAAAGTGTAGGAGTATATAATCCTGACGAAGATCAATATCATATTTTGGAAAAAGTAGTAGATTTTGATGCAGAAGCGCTTTGTCTTTTGAAAATAGGGGAGAATCTAGTGGGATCTTGTATGATTGTATATCATCCACATCAGACTTTTATTTATAGGTTTGGGATACATCAAGATTATCAATGACAATGATTAGGAACACTTTTATGTGAGTTTATTGAAAAAACATTGATTGCTAAATGAATGCTCCATCCTACTTTATTTGTTGAGGAAGACAATGAATTATGAAAAAAATTCCGATCTCAACAGTGACGAACAAGATTGTACTCTGTGGATTGTTTTGTAAAAAATCTAGAACAACATTAATCTTAAGTCGAGCATGTTTAGTACCGCTCGACTTTTTTGTAAAATTTATTACTTCCTCCAACAATTATTCTCATGATCATTGATTTGACCTGTGGCTTGGAGGTGAGCGTAGAGTACGGTGGAACCTACAAATTTCATTCCTAGTTTTTTAAGATCTTTGGAGATGTGATCTGAGAGGGGAGAGGTCGCGAGCCCTTGTTGGTGAGATTCGAGAGAGTTATTAATAATCTGATGATCTGTATAAGACCAAATAAACTCATCCCAGGATCCATGCTTTTTCTGAATATCGAGGAAAATCTTGGCATTTGTAACTGCTGATGCTATCTTCAAGCGATTTCTGATTATTCCTGGATCTTGCATAAGTTCCTGTTGTTTTTCTTCAGTATATTGACTAATTTTTACAGGATCAAAATTATCAAAAGCCTTACGAAAGTTTTCTCTTTTTGCTAAAATTGTGTATCGACTCAGACCTGCTTGAAAAGTTTCAAGCAACAAAAACTCGAAATGTTTTCTGTCATCATGAACAGGAATTCACCATTCATTATCGTGGTAATTTCTGTAGAGTTCA
>CAYVXG010000009.1:0-24015 GCA_964455295.1 uncultured Candidatus Peribacteria bacterium | reverse complement strand
AGCGAATTTTTTCACTCATATCGTTCAGATTATTTTAAATAGTGTCAGTTTTTTTAGTAATATATCTCATCATAACTGCGAAACTTATGGCAGCAAAAATAGCAGCTCCGTAGTAGACATTGTATTTGATAGCAAGAATAAGACCTCCAAGAAGGGGACCAACAAACATCAAAAGACTTTGAGTTCCAGCTAACATACCTGAAAGTTCCCCTGTTTCATGAGGTAAAGCCTTAGACATGATATTTACATTGTATACGGTTACATAATAACCTGATAAGAGAATTGTTGCATAAAATAATCCCAAGAACCCATAGAGTGAACTTGCATATCCTACGAGCATGCATCCTATAATCAATACAATATGACTCATGATGATGAGTTGTTTATTACTAAACATTTTAGTCCAGAATCTTGGGACTAAGAAACCAAGGTTGAGAGCAGTGATGATTCCTACCAACGCAAGATAGTATCCATATTCTTCGCCACTAGTTCCGAACAGATTATTCATATATAATGATTGAGTTGCATTGATCATAAATCCTCCTACGCCCAGTAAAAACATAGAAATTAGGAAATTTCTCATATCTGGCTTTCTAAAGTATTTTCGCATTACATTAAAACTATTGTAACTCAATACTTTTTGTGGATCCGCTTCATTAGTATTACTAAAATGAACAGTAATCAGTACTACTTCGATAAGTGCAAATAATGCCCCAAACCAGAAAATAGTTTCAATGCCTCCAAATTTAAGCAAGAGTGATCCTACTACTGGACCAACAATAAATCACATTCCAAATAAAGCCCCCATTATTCCAAAGTTTTTAGCTTTCGTTTCTTTATCAGGAGAGATGTCTGTAAGGATAGCTTGTAAGATAGAGATATTTCCTCCCGTGATTCCATTTACCAATCTAGAAAGTAGGAAAATCCAATACTGTTGTGTTACCAATAAGATGAGATAGGAAAACATAGTTCCAATAATACAGAGTACGAGAGGTTTTTTTCTTCAAAATTTATCTGACCATTGACCCAAGAGTGGTGCAGCTAAGAAGGAAAATAAGGAATAAATAGTCAGACCCATTGTTACTTGAAAGTCTGTGATTCCATAATATGCTTTTAATTCTGGAAAGGCAGGTATAATAATTGCTATTCCTACAATATCAAGAAATAGAGTCGTGAACACGATCGTTTTTTGTAAATTCATAGGGACGATATAGTAGTAAATGAAGCACCCTTATAAGTATTTTGAAATTAAAAACAAATCAGTTTGGTCTAAGAATTTGAGATCAAAAATAAAAAATTGAGAGAAGAAAAACCTTCTCCCAATGAGTATTTACTACTGATTTCCATTAATACTCAAAACATTGTATACTCCAATTTCACTAGCGCTCCACATACTATTCAAAAATGTGGAGTACAAGATTTCATAAGTTTGACTATTATTTGGCCATGGATCTTTAAATCGTATCTTATGTATTCCTGTAGATTCATTCCAAGTAAGACCTGTAATCAAAACCATATGTCCTGTACCAATACTGTGATTGGTAGAAATATAAGTTCCACAATTTGCATCGTTACATCCTGAAGATGGTCTGACACGTATCAAAGCTACACAGGGTTTTCCATTGCTAATTTTACTTTTTATAAAAGTTTTTACCGCTTCACGATCGCTACTTCCTCCCCAGGAAGTTCCTGGATAGGTGTATTGTGAACAGTAGGACCAATTTGTAAAATCACCTTTCTTTGTATTCATTCCGTTACCCATACTGCCGATGTTAGCTAATCTACAAAAATACCCAAATCCATAGTTTGCATCAAAAATATGATAACGCTTTGCGTATTCCACTAATCGAATCGCTCGGCCATTCACTCCGTAAGGTACATCCATCAAAGCTGGATGGTTTACAAGATTCGCTCCCATCATGTACGAGGCAATCCCACACAGATTGGTATTGGATCCTTCAGTAAATTGATAAGCACCACTGTACTGTGGATAAGAACATGCATTGGGATAAACTCCATAGTTTGCGTGATTTTTCCATCCAGTAGGCACTCGATTTTGCCATACATAGCGGAAGTTAGCGAGATTTACATTCCAAGTTCCACTCTCACGAAGAGTAATCATTTCTTCAGGATAAATCCTGATTTCGTTTGAAGTTCTAGAAAGATCATCCTTTTGACACGCAAGCAGAGAGAATATGGTAATCCATATCACACTCCAAAAACTAATTTTTTTCAATTTCTTTAATTTTTAATAATTTAATAATCAGATTATTTTTAATAGTTTACTGTTGCCAGGAGATATCAGCTCCCCGTTATTCATGTTTTCCTAGGAACACAATAACAGATGTTAACAGTCTGTCAATAAGGATAAGAAATAAGAATAAAATTGAATAAATCAGGAAAATAAATAAAACCAGTGTATGCAACTCGATAAAAGTACTATACAGAACTTTCAAGATTTTATATTTTCTTGGTACGAAAAGAATAAGAGAGATTTGGCTTGGAGAAATACTCAAGATCCTTATGCTATTTGGATTAGTGAAAGTATGCTTTGTCAAACTCAGGTGAGTAGGGTTAAGTGATTTTATGAAACACGAATGTCTGTTTTTCCTACTGTTCAAGATTTAGCTTCTGCTTCCAATGAGCAAGTCTTGAGATGTTGGTCGGGACTGGGATACAATAATAGAGCTCTTAGACTCAAAAAAGCAGCTAGTCAAATTGCTGCAGCTGGTGTATTTCCTTCAGATTATAAAACCCTTATAACACTGCCTGGAATTGGAGATTATATAGCCAATGCCATTTTAGCTTTCGCCCAAAATCAAGATGTCATCGTAGTAGATACCAATATCAGACGTATTATGCTCCATTGGTTTGGAGAAAAAATCAAGAAAGAAAATATTCATATTCTTGAGTCTAAGATTATCAAAGAATTAGTCGAACAAACTCTTCCTCGTGGCAAAGCGAGAATCTGGTACAATGCTCTTATGGACTATGGAGCTCTGGAACTTACTGCAAGAAAAGCATGAATTGCTTCTCTCACCAAGCAGTCAAAATTTGAAGGATCAGTAAGACAGGTAAGATCCTCAATTATCAAATATTTACTTCATCAAGGAGAGAGAAAAATGACGCTTGATACCATTGATTTGATGTTTCCAGAAAGATTAGACATAGTCAAGATTCTCTTGTCAATGCAAAAGGATGGTCTAATAGAAATAAGTGATAAAAATATTTGGATTAAAGAATAGTTTGTGTATCATTAATTCAGTAGTATTTTAGATTAAATTTTTGCCTTCTATGCTTCTGATTATTGTTTCATTTTTTGCTGGTCTCCTTACGGTTCTTGCGCCTTGCGTTCTTCCTATATTGCCTATTATTTTTTCTGGGAGTATGTCAGGGACTGGGAATAGTAAGACATGGAGAATTATCGCTTCTTGTTTAGCTTCCATTCTTTTATTTACCATATTGTTTAGAGTTTCTGTACAATTTATTGATATTGACCCCAAGGTCTGGATAGCTTTATCAAGTGGAATTATTGTATTTTATGGTCTTACTTTGCTTTTCCCGACTTATCGAGATAAGATTTCTTTGAGGATATTCTGAAATAAATCAAGTACGCTCACTGAGAAAGCAGGAAGCTATGATGGGCGGTTGGGTGATATCCTCTTAGGGGCTTCCTTGTGACCATTGTTTTCTACTTGCAGTCCCACCTATGCACTTTTATTTTCTGTAATTCTTCCTACCAGCTTCCTTTTTGGACTTGTATGTATGATAGCATATGTCTTAGGATTTGGTCTTATTCTCTATATCTTTGTAGTAGGAGGAAAAAAAATAATCAGAAAATTTTATCCGCTAGTCAATAGTCACGGAATATTTAAAAAAACTTTAGGAATACTTTTGATTGTAATAGGAGCTTTGATTTTTACAGGGAAGATATTGAGCTTAGAATCTAGTGTGGTGAAATATTTACCCGATCTGACTCGTGTGGAACATTTCTTTATCAAAGAACTCAATCTTGGGATAACAAAATAGTTTATTGTATTATCTTTCTTTAATCTACTTATTGAGTAGATTTTTTTATAAAAATAAGAACTTTATTAATTTTACTATTGACAAAATATATAACAATCTTATTAAAGATGACATACTTATAGTTTTTTATAAATATTCATTTTAAATTTTTTGATCTCAAATCATGAAAAAACTTATTATTGCTACTTTCTTAAGTGCTGTACTTATCTTTTCTAGTGTTGTATTTAGTGATGATGACATCATGCCTCCAGTACCAAATTCAGGAGGAGGTATGTATGTTCCCGTTCCTCTTCCAGAACCTATGATTTATAATCCACAAGGGCAATCCATCGGATCCGCAAACTGATCAACGTATACTATTACTCAAAGAAGAATGATCAAATTCAGAACAAGCAAAGCTGATCAAGTATTCTTGTATCAACCAGAACAAAAAGCTGAGTTACCAGCGGTGGGAGCAGACACTACAAGAAAACTTTCAATCCCAAAAAACTAATAATCTGAATAATTTCATATTTAGCAACTAAATCAGGACTGAGGTCTTGACTTTTTGTTTGAACAAATTATAAGTAGTACAGACGTACTACTTTTATATTGTCAGTCCCGCCCATGGCAGATCGTTTGCAATATTTTATTAATCAGCTTATGAATTATTTTTATAATCAAAAAACACTTCCAAGTTATCGCGAAATGAAAGATCTTTTTGACGTAAAAGGAACTCGTAGTGTTGCTTTGATCGTAGATAAACTCGTGGATCATGGTTTCTTAACCAGAGGAGATAAGGGCTTATTACCAGGTTCAAGACTCAGCGCTATTCCTGTATTTGAGTCAGTGAGTGCTTGATTTTTTGCTCCGCCTACAGAAAATAGATATGAGATCAGTCTTGATAATTATCTCATAGATAAGCCTCAGGATACCTATTTTGTAAAAGTAAGAGGAGATAGTATGAAAAATATAGGATTACTTTCTGGAGATTTTGTAGTAGTAGATAAAAGCAAGATTGACCCTAAGGATGGGGAAATTGTGATTGCGGAAACAGAGGATGGAGTGACTGTAAAAACCTTTAGAAAAAAAGGAAATGAAGTATGGTTACAGCCTGAAAATGAGGAGTATCCACCACTTATTCCTAATAGTGAAACAAGAATATTGGGAAGTGTAATAGGAAGTTTCAGAAGATTCTAAGAAAAATTCTCATAAAACTACATTTTTTCAACTCTCGGCATATGTAAAATGTTGAGAGTTTTTTCAAGAATAATAAGTACGCTATGAAGTCGTAGTAAGTTTTGTTTTCTTTCTTCATCTTTCATCTCTACTGCCTTTGGAGAGTCATTGTACCATCTGTTGAGTAAAGCAGAAAGATTGAGAAGATATTGAGTGATAATATGAGGTTTGAGAAGCTCAAGTGAAGTTCTGATTTTGAGGGGCAGCAATGAAGACTCAAAAAGAATTTTTTTTTGAAGATCACTCAAAGATTCAGTTTTTAACTTGATATTGGAAAAGTCTGTAATTTTTTCTTCGTTGAGTTTTTGCATAAGACTTCTCATTCTTACTGCTGTGTATTGAATATAGACTCCAGTATCACCATTTATTTTTGTCATAGTAGGAATATCAAGATTTACATCCTTAGAGATATCACCTTTGGTATCATTGATAATAAGTGCTGAGATTGCGAGCTTTTGAGCTTGTTCATGGTTACTATTTTCAAATTGTGCTTCAATGGCGTTTGCAATTTCATCAATAAGTTCAATTGTTCTGAATACTCCACCTTTTCTTGAGGACATTTTTTTACCATCCTGAAGGTAGAGACCATAACCCAGATGTTTTAGTGCTTGAGGTTTGACATATCCCATATATTCTGCTAAACAAATCACCTGTTGAAAATAATTTGATTGCTCTGAGCCTACGACATACACCATATACTCTATTCCCATAATCTGAGATCTAAATTTACACAATCCCAAATCTCTCAATGCGTATACGCTACTGTCATCAGATTTTTGAATGATTACTACTTGATCTTTCCCTTCTTCAAATTCATCAGTTTGATCCTTTGTAAGTGGACGCCAACCTGTATGATGAGTATTATCTCTTTTCATATAGACCACTTGAGCTCCTTGGGATACTACTAAAATATTATATTTTTCTAAGTCAGGTAACACATCTTTCCCCAAAGTAGTAGCAAAGGACTCACCCAAAGTACTATCAAATTTTATTCCCAATAATCCATAGGTATGGGTAAAATCCTCTAGTGTAAGTTCTCTAATAATTTTCCATAATCAGACTATTATAGCGTTATTTTCTTCAAGCAAGCTAAATACTTTTCTTGCTTGGTCTTCTTTATCCTCAAGCTCAATCTCTTTAAACTTAGCATAAATAACCCCCATCATATAGGTAGGGTCTTGATAGATGGTATCAATAATCTTAGGATCTTCTTGATAGAGATAATGAAGGATGATGATAAACTTTCCGAAGTTGGTTCCTCGATCTCCAAGGTAATTCCAGTTGAGATATTGGCACCCCGTTTCTTGGATGATATTGTACATAATCTGACCGATGATCGTATTACGAAAATGTCCGATCGTCATACTTTTCGCCATGTTTGGAGACGAGTATTCAAGCATTACTTTGACATTTTTGAGCTCTGAGTCTGTAAGGGAACCATAGCTCTCTTCATGGTTTACAATTTGGGAAACGATAGTAGAATAGTATTCATCTGATACTTTGATGTTAATAAAAATCCCCACTAATTGGAAAGTGATCAGGGGATTGTTTGCTCACGAAAGCTCTTGATAGAGTTTCTCCACAAATTCTTTGATATTTCCCCCTCCATTGAGCTCAAATATTTCTTTGGTTTTTACTACCAATTCTGCTCATTCTACTTTTGGTAAATCTACCACTTTCTCAGGACTAGTATATCACTTGGATTTTAAAAGAGTGATGATCTGATTATTGATTCTATCCAAAATATATTCTTCAGGGAAAAGTTTTTTGGGACTATGAAATTTTGGAATCATAAATTCCTTGGAAAGGTTAGTAATTTCTGGAGCATCACCTTGGAGAACCTTGGGTAATTGAGTGAGTAATTGAATAAGTTGTTCCTTCATTGTATATATGACCTATAAAATTTTATTCTAAGATAACGCTCTGTCCTGGTTTGAGGACTTTTGGAGTAGCGTATTTATTCAGCATAAGCTGACGTGCGAATTCCATATCATCTGCCTTGATTTTGGGGAAGGTATTGTAATGAATAGGTACTACAATTTTTGATTTGATCCAACTTGCCGCAGTGAGCGCTTCCGTAGCATCCATGGTGTAGAAACCTCCGATGGGGAGGAAACTCAGATCAATTTTATATTCTGAGAGCTTTTGCATGTCTGGAGTGAGAGCGGTATCGCCTGCGTGGTATATGCTTTTTCCATTTATGTTTATTATCACTCCTACTGGAGTGCATCGTAGTCCCGTTTCTAAGATTGCTCCGTCATGAATTGCACTTACAAACTTTATTTCTAGTTCTTCGTTGCTTCGTGATTCTCCTATTTCTAAAGGCTGCATAGGGTTTTTAATTCCCTGAGTTTGTAACCAATTGATAATATCTATTGGTGCAATGATCAGAAGTTCAGGACATGCTTGAGCTATAACAAGAGTATCACCAATATGATCATAATGACCATGAGTAAGAATAAGGGTAGAAATATTTTTATCAAGCACTTGATCTATAGAAAGTTCACATTTTTTATTCTCAGTTATGAAAGGATCAATAATGAGAGACTGATTGTTATGAACCATAATCTCTATAAAACTATGACCATGAAAAAAACACTCTAACATTAGGATGTGACACAAAAAATAAACGTGATTATTATTTCTTAATAGTTTTTTTTACTTTTTTAACTCCTGCTTCTGTAGTTTTTTTAATATCTTTTACTACATTTTTTCCTGTAGCTGCAACATTTTTAGCTTTATTTACTACGCTTGTAGCTTGTTTTTTCCCTGCTTCTACTGCAGTATTGGCTTTATCTACAACGGTATTAGCTTTTTCTTTACCCGTCTCCATAGCACTTGTTGCCATATCGACAGCATTTGCAGCTATATCTTTACCTTGTCCTAGTAATTCTTTACCTTTGTTGATAAGAGTATTACTATCTTTTGTGATCCCATCTTTTACTCCTCCAAATACATTTTTAATCCATCCAAACATTGTATAAAGATTAATAATATAAAAAATAATTAGCATTACTTTACTCAAGCACTGCGAGAATACAAGGTATTTTTAAATAAAGAAGCTCTTGATTTCTTATTTTATTAATTTATTAAGTTAATTATAATTTATATGTCAATATAATATACATGCGTAAACGTAAAAGAAATCATAATTCACTTGCTATGCCAGATCAATCGGAAGTAAAAGATTTCTTAGAAACTTTTAGTAAAACTCATACGGAGCCTTTGTATTATAAATCTAAAGAATTAACTGAGGTGTTAATGAAAATAGATACAGGCCATGATATCCCTCAAGATACATGGAAGAAGGTTGCTATGGTATATCGTGATCTCAGTAATCTTCTCAGTTCCCCAAAAAAAATTCCATCTTCTTTATCAGATTATCTTTTATCTTCTTTTTCTAAGGAAGCAGAAAATAACATTTTATCTTTCAAAATTCATCTTACGGGTAATAAATATGTTCCAGATGATGGGGGAATTTATTTTTCTAATTCTCAAAAAGCCTTAAGATGGGCTCAGACTTATTTTCGTTTTCTTCCTAGCCCAGATTTTTCTGAGTTTTCTGCGAATCAGATTGTAGAAGTAACTTTGAACTGCATGATGTCCTTAAAAAAAGATCATAATCCTACTGAAATAGAGAGTTACAATCGAGAGTTTAAAGGAGAGTTTTTGACTAAGGATAAAATTATACCTTTCTTATTTGACTGCTATTATTTTTCTGAAGTGCATGAACTTTTGAGTAAAATTACCGACAAAAACTCAGACTGGAAAGAAGATATAGATTTTCTTCCTGCGGAAGACCAAATTACTCACCAAGATCTTATGAATGCTACAAAAGATACTCAGTTTTGGGATAAAGTGCATGAGTTTGATCCTGCCTTATGTGCATTGGTGGACTTGTATAAAAATGATGTAAAAGAATATAGAGAGTCAATGTTGGCTGATATCAACAGTCGTACAAACTGGAAGAAATTTTTCAATACCCAGAACGATGAGTTCACCATTGGAAAATTGGAATACTTACTCAAAAGAAATTCTGGAAAAGAATTTGAAATCAATATAGGCATAGGACGTGATGAAGCTCCAAAATACAAAACAAGAGGAGAGAGCTTTCAAACTATCTGGAAAGCATATCAACAAGCAGTAGAAAATCCATTAGATCTGCCACGAGAATTAACTCAATCTTTGGTAGAAATAAAATGTACGGGAGATATTTGGAAGCCAGGACATTATAATCTCAACTTAAGTTTTACAGTAGGAAATTCTCTCTATGATTTTGATTCTCAAAGCTATAATTTTTCTGGTCATGTAAATCTTGAAAAGTTATTTGAGTTTATTAAAAAAACTGCTAACCACGAAGATTATATTCTCTCTGGGATTATCAGATTTTTTGATTAGAAGCTGTTTTTAAATATCTTTAAATTTGTATATTTCCGTTCCATTGATAATATTGGATGTATCTGGAGCTGCAGAACTAGCGTGAAGTACTAGGATTCTATCTTCCAGTGTGATATTTCCCTTAAATAATATTCTGATTATTTCTTTTCCTATTTGTTTTACGTTATTGTAATCAAATCCTGGAGCAATCTTATAACCTTTTACAGACCACAAAAGATTGAGGTATCTGTACGCATAATCATTTTTTGTAAAAGTAATAATTGGTACGTTTGGTCTATAACTTGCGAGTCTGGCAGCAGTATACCCATTTTCTGTATAACAAATAACCGCTTTCACTCCTAGTTCAATGATAGATCTATAACTATTGTAGATGATATAATCGTGTATAAGATATTCAGGGTGGATTTTAGCTTGATCAAAGGTGATCATAGGTTGTTCAATAATCTGATTTGCAAGTACAGATTCATAAAAACTTATAATAAAATCAGTAGGTTCTTCCATATCAATAATATCATCAGAAAACATGAAACAACTTACTCCTTTGTTGATATAACGTTTGATACAGTTATCAATAGCTGTTTTAGAAGTGAGTTTAGTACAATCTATACCAACGATCACAGGTCTACCGTCAGTGTTTGAAATCTCAATCAAGTGATCAATAACCTCATATCCTTTTTCTTCTCCTACTAAACCATTGATATCTGATTCATAAATCAAAAAAGCATCTACATGAGGCAAGAAATCTTCAAGGTTATCTAAACATTCTGACATCATTACTTTCATGATGAGCTTCACATGTTCACCTTTATTTTTATTGAGATGAGCTCTGATGGAGGCGATATCATCTACAGTTCTCACGTAAGGAATCACGATCATATTCAGATTATTTTGAACTGCCCAAATAAGATCTCTTTGATCTCTGGGAGTAAGAAATTCTATTACTGGCTCATAATGAGTGAAACTAATAAGAATATCAGATTCAATAACGATATCCACAAGAACCTCACCAATAAGTTTTCCTTCCTGATTATCTACGATATTAATAGCTTCTTTAGCTCATACTACGAGTACCGCACCTTTGGTGATGTCTAACATCAAAGAATAGTCGATCAGTAATTGTTCTGGATTATCTTCAAAAAAATCACAGTACAAAATCTCTATTGTTTGTCCTTTTTTGAGTGTAAGGGTGTTGAGATTTTTTACTCTAATCTCAGGTCCTTTGAGCTCAAGCATAACAGATTTTCCGCTATCAAGCTTACTTACCATCTGCACATATTTAGTTTTTGAGTCGTCGTAGGCATTATTGAGTTTTATTTTGAATACATCGATATTGTTAATAGCCTTGCTCAATACAGTTTCTTTACCCAAAGCATTTCCGATAGGGCATCAAATCTTTCCAAAGTGATGAATCATATTGAAGTTTATAATGAAAATTAAAAAATAGTCTGAATATGCGCTTTGCCTAGTTAGTATCTGCAAGAAGCACTACAGATTTATTGGTTTACAGACATAAGTGAAATTTGGATCATCAATATCCTTGATGATGATTGGTTTATCATTGGTGATAAAATTGAGTTGTAGTTTTTCAGAGTCTATAACTCTGATAATATCAAGAATATGTTTTCCGTTCAATCCGATTTTGAGTCCAGGTCCAGCTACTTCAGCTGGGATGCTTGATTGAGCTTCTCCCATATCAATTTGTGATCCTGTATCGCAGATAATACTATCTTCTTGTACATCTAAGATTACGAAATAATTGGTGTCTCTGGTAAGAATATTTACCTTTCTAATTGCTTTTTCGATATCAGATTTATTTACTAATACTGTAGTTTCAAATTTTGTAGGCATAACATTCTCATTCTCATAATCAGGGAAATTTCCAGTAATAAGTAAAGAAACGAGTTTGATATAGATATCTTGAGTTCTCATCTCTAATCCTATCAGATTATTATTCATTACCAAAGATACGTCTACTCCTCCCAAACTTAAATACCGTTCCAAGCCTCTTTTGAGTTCAGCAATATTATTTTTTGGTATGATTACTTGAAGATCCTCCAAATCTCCATCATAATTTACTTTGTAATCGGCAAGTCTTAAACTGTCAGATCCCGCAAACGAGATTTTTTTCAGACCATCATATTCTTTAGTCTTAACTGACACTCCTTGTAATACGGGAACGAAAGTTTTTTCTTGGATTGCATAATCAACCTTGTTGAAGCCTTTGAGCAAACCAAGAGCTGATACATTGTGAGATACTCCTTTAAGTTCTGGAATTCCTACATATTCTGAACCACTCAGACCTTTAATTTTGATAGTATCACTTACTGTCTTGAGAGTAATGATATTTTTTGACATATCAATCACCATAGTAACCATTTCATCGTCGAGAGATCTTACGTATTCAGTAAGAGTTTTAGCGTCTACAGAAAGAGTTCCAGGCATATCAATAGTTGCCGGTACTTCAATATCAATATATTTTTCCATATCTGTAGCACGGAATAGTACGGTATCTACGTTGGCTTTGATGTATACATGTTGCAATACAGGAAGTGTGCTGTTTTTTGCTACATATCTGCTTGCAAGATCAAGTACATTTTTGAGGATGCTTGTGGAGAGAGTAATTTGCATAATTGAGGAAGATAAGGTATTTAAATTGATGGTTTGTATTTAAAATATTGTTTGTTGTATGAGAGTAAATAATTCTGTAAAACTAAAGCTTATAATCCTAAATATATAGAGTAAGAGAGTGGTAATCAGGGATCATATAATAACTCCACCTATGAGTTCTCCCACACTGTGCCCGAGTCTTTCTTTGAGGAGGTGGAAATTCTTTCTTACGTGAGTTATTTCTCCTAGTTCTATTCTGAGTTCTCCGAGCTGTCTTCTCATTTCATTGAGTAGTTGTGCATGCTTTCCTGCCTCAGCCCTGATATTTATAGCATCGTACCGTATTAATATTCCAATAGCTACACTGATTGCAAAACTAATACTATTTACTCATTCTACTACTCCCGTAAGAGTAATAATACTTCAGATTATAGCTCCATGCACTGAAGGAAATCATCAAGATCTTCGCAAATAGTGCAGTTTGAGAGTTTTCTCAAGTGCAAAATCGATAATGATTTTCAATCATTGAACAAGAATACCAACCAAAAGTGGAATGAGAAAATAGGGGAAGAAAAATTGCATACTACGGAACTATCAATATCTATAGTCTTGACAAAATCAAGTTTAATTACTGTCTATTCAGAGTATTGTCAAAACTTAATTAAATTTCTCGCCTTACAAGAGCCTTTTTTATCTCTCAGGTTAATTTAAGGTATAATTCGTATATCTCTCCCATCAATCTTTTAGGATTGATTAATTTATATTCTGATTATTTAATTATTATGAAAAAATTATTTGCAAGTGCAGTGATAGCTGCAATTTGATTATCAACAGTATCGACATTTGCCTTTACTCCTGATGTAAACTTTGTTGCTTGAGAAGAAGGAAGAGGAACATTTATGCATGGAGGACCCGCAATGCATATGAAAATCAAAGGAACTCTGGATGGAGGCGCAAGATTTGGAACAGCTACGGTAGCTGCTCTCGAAGCTAAGGATTACGATGCTTTTGTGACAGCTTGGAATGCAGATCAAGCTAAAATCACGGCACCAACTCAAGAAGATTTCACTCAACAAGTAGAAATGCAAAAGATTCATGATACTATGGAAACAGCAATTGCTAATAATGACTACACCTCGTTTGTGTCAGCGTTAAAATCATTGCCAGCTCCTACAAATCCTAGCGGAACGGCTAGCACTAGCAACACTAAAATCATAGAACAAAAGATTCCAAGCCAAGAAGAATTTACCCAAATGGTAAACAATAAAAAGAATCAAGATCTTATGCAAGTGGCTATAAAATCAAATGACTACAATGCATACTTAAAAGCTTGGAATACGAACAAACCTACTGTACCTACTAAAGATCAGTTTACTTTGATGACTGAAAGAGTAATGCAATTCTCACAAACTGCTCTCAAAAAAGGTTCACAAACCTTAACTAAGATTAAAAAGGTATTGAAGGATCAATAATTTTGATTACAAACTATTCAATGAAACGAAAAACATCATCTTTGATTGCTTTAAAGTTTACCCTCTATGTGACAACTCTACTCTTCGGAGTAGGGTTGCTCATTAATAGTGGTTTTTTCTTTCAACGATACAGGGGAGAACTTAATAAGCTTCAACCTGAAAGAGCTATGAGTATCCAGACCATGAATGGTGGTCCCAACATCATCATCAAAGGCAAAACATCATTTTTTAGACCTCTCATGGGGGAAGTACGTACTGCTCGTTTATCTCAAGAAATGCTTCCAGAACTCAAAGGAGGAATTGTTGCAGATAGACTGATACGCAGTGAAGACCAATACATTTTGGTAAATAAGAATGTAGTTCATCAAATCAAAAAAAATGTTATTCAGGAAAACGGAAATATTAACTTCATCAATGTAACTCATTTTGTACAAGCACAGAAGAAACTCCTTTCGGTGAGTATTTTAGTCCTTGTGGCTTGTGCCTTACTTACTTTTCTGATTGCGCGCTGGTTTGTAAAATCTTCTTTGCAAAGAGTGTATATCCTCAGAGATTTTGTGGAAGGTTTGGATATCCATTCTTTGGATAAAACAGTACCAGCGATGGGACCAGAAGATGATGAAATTCAGATTATTGCTGATAAATTACAAGAATCCTTATACTATCTTCAACACCAAGCAAATGATCTGAAAAACTTCGTGGCAAACGCCAGCCATGAACTCAAAACTCCTTTGATGAGTATGAATTCTTTGATTGACCTGGGGATAAAAACAGGTTCTTACGAACAAACAGGAGAAAAACTAAAATCTCAGATCATCAGTATGAATAATCTTTTTGAGTTGCTTATTACACTTGCTAAGTATGAATTCAACGAACTTCATATGGAGAACATTGATATCATACCTCGCATGAAACATATTATCTCTGAACTTGAAAAACAACATCCTCATCAAGAATTGTATATCACTCTACCAGCATCCTACTTGGTTCCTGCAAATGAATCTGCTTTTGATAGTATATTTAGTAACTTACTTACAAATGCCTACAAATTTACGAAAGCTGGCGATAAGATTCATATTTCCCTCGAAAATAATATTTTAACCATACAAGATTCAGGAATAGGGATAGAACCAAAAAATTTGGATTCTATCTGGGAGAGATTCTGGAAAAAAGATCAGAAAATTTCTGGTTCTGGAATCTGATTATATCTTGTTAAACTTTTGGTAGAAAAACTTTCATGGACTATCGAAGTAGAATCCCATGTAGGGGTAGGTAGTACATTTATTATTCGTATGAAATAATGAAACTATTACTTGTGGAAGATACTATCGATATTGGGGAATCCATTCAATTATATATGGAAGCCTGTGGTTTTGAGGTAGTACGAACATTGACGGTAGGACATGCGGAGAAGCTCTTGGAGACTACGAAATTTGATTGTGCTATCGTGGATTGGATGTTGCCTGATAAGTCAGGGATCGAATTATGTCAGATTATTAGAGAAATTGATCCATCTTTACCAATTATCTTAGAAACTGCAAAGTTTCAGATAGAAGATAAAATAGACTGATTTGAAGCGGGAGCTGATGATTATCTTGTTAAACCCTATGATTTGAAAGAACTTGAACTGAGAGTGCGTAAACTTATTGAACTAAAAGCGAAGATACAAAACTCCCCATCAGTGGATACTTTGAAAATTGGAAATCTACTGATCAATCTGGAAAGTATGTATATTGATTGTGAGTGAACTTCCATTCACTGTACCGCCAATGAACGAGTGGTTCTCAAAATGTTGTGTGAACAACCAGGAAATGTTATTTCTAGAATTGAACTTGCAGATTATATTCGAGGTGATGAAGGGCAGTGGCAATCTGAAAATAAGCTGGATGTCTTGATGAGCTGATTGAGAAAAAAACTTGGGAAAGATGTCATTGAAACTGTAAAAGGAGTAGGATATAGGATTAGTAAAGAATAAGAGTTTTAAAATATAAAAAAAAGCTTATAATAAGGAACTATAAGCTTTTGTGGGAGTTATTGAGCTACAATAACTCCCATTCCCAGAAGAA
Source organism: uncultured Candidatus Peribacteria bacterium (assembly GCA_964455295.1). Lineage (GTDB taxonomy): Bacteria > Patescibacteriota > Gracilibacteria > Absconditabacterales > Absconditicoccaceae > CALMFT01. The sequence goes on along the minus strand of CAYVXG010000009.1, from coordinate 8,225 downwards.
ATAATATTGTTGAAAGGTACATCAGAGTTTCATCAATTTTTTCAATAGCTGATTCCCTTTTCTTTTTTTTAGACTCTACTTCTAGATCTGGCTCTTGTACAATGACCATTCTTATTATAATCATTACTAGCAATAAAGTAATGATTAGAATGACAACCCATCGATAATACTTTATTTGCTCATAACTGGCAAGGAATGTAGATGATAAACCAACTACTAAATAAAACGTCCATAATGGAACTGGACTACTCTCGAAACGCTTCCTAAAATTACACATTTTTCTTTATTTTTCTTGTTTTTGCAATCTTGCACCAACTTTATAATTAAAGTATTTTATATGTTAAGTAATTTTATATTTTCTTAAAAAGAAAAAACCACATATTAATATGTGGTTTTTTCACAGGTATGAAATAATTATCTCTTACTCCATTGTGGTCTTCTTCTCGCTCCTCTCAAACCTGGTTTCACTCTTTCCTTTCTTCTAGGATCTCTTTTGAGTAATCCGTATGGCTTAAGCATAGCTCTGATAGTAGGATCCATAGTGATCAAACTTCTTGCAAATGCTAATTTGATAGCATCTGATTGTCCTTTGATTCCTCCTCCGCTAATTTCAATTTCAGCGTTGTAGGTATTTAAAGCTCCCTTTCCTAAAGTAATCAATGGGTATACTGAATTTTCGTACAAATATTCATTACCACCAAAATATTCTTTAAGTTCAATAGTAGAGCCATTCGTTTTGGTAACTATAAAATTACCTGTACCACCTTGGTACAATCTAACATTCACTGTAGATCTATTTCTTCTACCTACTGCATATAAGTATTTTTTTTCCATAATTATTTAATTTCCTTAAGTGGTAAATCATGATATTTAGTCATTTCTCCAGTAAACATTTTAAGCATTTTCATTCTTTGATCTCTGAGTTTGTTTTTTGGTAACATTCCTCTTACGGCGAACCAAAGAATTTTAGTAGGATCTTTAGCGAACAATGTTTTGAGGTCGATGCTTTTTACATTACCTTTCCAACCTGAGTAAGAATGATATTTTTTATCGATACCCTTATTTCCTGTTCGGCGTAATTGTGCAAGATTTGTAACAACTACGAACCCTCCTACGTTCCAAAAGTCCATATAATGAGCTTTGTTTTTACCCAATAATAAATCAGCGACCATTACTGCAACTCTACCAATAGTCATATCAGCTGCATCAATTTTATACCAATCGATGTTTTTTCCGAGCCAGTCTTTTTTCACATAAACTGTTTTATTTAAATCTTGTTTTGTTATCTCCATTGTAATAATTGTAATAATAATACTAAAAATGATATTTGAAAATTATAAGAGAGTGATCATTATTTTTTCTGCCGAATCTCCTTTTCTGAAACCTAATTTGAACATTTGAGTGTAACCTCCATTGTACTTAGCGTCTCTATATTTTGGAACAAGTTCATTCATTACTTTCTTTCCGTCTTCTTCAGTCCATACTATAGATTTAGTATAAGCGATAGCATTTCTCAATCCTTCTTTGCTCTCTCCGTATCCTGTAAGTCTAGCAAAAAAATGATCAGCATATGCTTTAGTAGCTTTAGCTTTTTTATTTGTAGTAGTGATACGACCAAATTTAATAAGATTGCTAAGCATAGATCTCATAAAATTACTTCTCGTAATATGTTCACCGAGGTTTAATTCGATTAAACGATTTCTTTGATGTCTCATTATTAAATTGAATGTTAAATTTTAAAAATTTTTTGATATTCTGATCATCCTCTTAGAGAAGATGAGTTTCCAGATTTTGTACTGCAAATACATCATCAGGATTGGTAAAGTAAATTGCAACTTTATCAAAATATATATTGTAACATTTGTGGGTAATTTTGGTAACTTTATTAACTTGCTAACTTCTTTCCATGAACTTTAAGACTATCTTCGATTTCATCAACAGCTTTTCTTCCTACTCCTCTCATATTGATGAGTTCGTTTTTCTTTTTGAGTTCAAGTTCTTCTACGAACATAATACTATTTTTTAATAAGGCATTTCTTGTTCTTTCAGATAATCCTAATATTTCAATTGGTTGTTTCTTAATGTTGATACTTACAGAAGAAGGTTGTGCTTCAGTTTCTGTAGTTTTGAGATCATCATAAGCTACGAAGAATGATTCATCTAAGAACGCTTCATCAAACATAAGTAAGGTAGCATAATCAGATAATATTTTACCTGCAAATTTTAGTAAATCTTTAGCAGAAATAATTTCACTGAGAGTTTGAATTTCAAGCGTCAAAGTGTCTTTAATTCCTCCTGTAAAATCTGTGGCAACTTCTTCCACTGAATATTGTACATAATCCACTACTGAGAATGAATTATCAATCAATAATAAGTTTATGTCTGTAGAGTCCAATTTTTTTTCTCTTTCTCTGAGTTGGTGAATAGTAATGTATCCATATCCTTTCTCAATACGATATTCTACATATACTTCCGCAGCAGGATCTGTAATTTCAAATAAATATATATCTGGAGTTAATAATTCAATTCCAGCTGGTAATTTGAGATCACTTGAAGTAACAGTTCCGATACCAGTGAATTTTTGTGGAACCCAAGTGATAGCGTCAATATGATTATCTACTTTGAATCTCAAAGATTTGTAGTTCATTACGATATCAAGTACAGACTCTTTTACTCCTTCAAGTACAGTATATTCATGAGGAGCATTTTTAACTTTGAGAGCAGTAACTGAACCTGCAAATGAATATCATAAGATAAGTCTTCTTAAAGAATTTCAGAAAGTATGTCAGAATCCTCTTGGTAAATTTTTTATAGTGAATTTTGTTGCAGTTTTACTGATGTTTTCTACTGCAATATGTGGTGTTCCAATAGTCTTTTGAAGATCCAACATAAACAAATATGTAATAATATAAAAGTAAGTTCAAATGAAAAAATACCCACTTTAGGGATATTTTGATTTGGTGAGTCTTAGCTTATAATTTTTTCTTATCAGAAATCAAGTTGACAACTTAAAATCATAGGAAATTGTACATCTACTATATATATTTTATTATAATATGTCAACTTATTTTAAATAAGCAGAATCTGAAGTGGGATTACCCTCACCCCAACCCTCTCCCAAAAGGAGAGGGAGTAGCGAGAGTAGAAGAAATTCTAGTTAGAAACAACCTTCTATTTATACACATTCAGAGTATTTTATCTTAGAAGTGCCCTCACCCCAACCCTCTCCCAAAAGGAGAGGGAGTAGCAGGAGTGGATCTCTTCCAACAGGAGAGGGAGCAGAGATCAAGCATCTCCCAAAAGGAGAGGAAGTAGAAAGTAGGCTTGGAGTGAAATATTATTTTTTAAGAATATTGATTAAGCTTTTGATAGCAGTTATTACTGCATTTTTAACTTCTTTGCTGAGTTCTTCTTTCTTAGGTTTGTATTCGGGAACAACTGTTGCTCATGAAGCTCCAGGATAAAACGGTCATGGGGTGTAAGTCTTGTAAGTTAAAGTTAAAGCGCTCTTTGCTCCACTTGTCAGTGCCTGATTATTTTCAATTTCTCTTATAATATTATCTTTAGCAGTTTGTTTTTTATCAGGAGTAGGCGTTCTAATAGTGGTATTCACTCTATAAGTGATCCTTTCTTCATCTATGAGGGTAGCTCTGTTGATCCATCTTTGTCTGGCAGTTCCAATTGGTCGACAAGCAGAGAGGGTTATTTCTTTTTTGTCTCCATCAGGTAACATAACTGAGACTTCTGTTTCATCTACGAGTCTGGATTGAGTTACGGCATATCTATATTTTTTCCAGATGGAATTTTCTTTTTTGAATACTAAAATAGTGTCGTTTTTTTGAATATTGTAAGTAAGTCTAAAAATAGTTTTGAAATTTCCCGCTTTACCAATCCAGTAATTGGAATGACCAAATAAGAAGGTATTTCCTACTTCTCAAATTTTTGCAGTACCTGGATAGATAGTAGGTCCATCTACAAGATATTTGTCGTAATCAAATGCTTTCCCAGCAATTGCTGTCTGGTAGTCATTACTTTTTTCATCTACTTCTACGATCGGAGCAATCAAGCCCATTGCAGGAATTACGATAAACTGTGTTGCATTTTTGTACTGCTGTAAATAATCAGGAAATATTTCCAACCAATCATTGAGATTATCGCTGTTCATAGGTTTAAACCGTGCAGGGATGCTGGTATCTACCTTTGGAGAAGTATATACTTGTCCTTCATTTGCATTCGTAAGATCATAAGCAAAGAGTGAATTGGAAAATAATCAAAAAAATTGAATACTCAGAATTATTAATCCAATTATTTTATATAATCTGATAGGGGATTGGTGCATAATTTGCAGTTGTCTTCTCATATATTCAATATTAAAAAAAATGATATTTTCTAGATTAAGAATATCATTTTCAGTACTGTTTTGCAAATTTTTTACTTCAATTTCATGCTATGGGATTGTCTCTTAGTTTTTTATAGTTGTAGTAATGAGCGTAGGTTTTTTTCTGATTATTTTGGGAGGAGAGATAGTCACTTTATGAGCTGTATTTTGTTTGAGGACTTCTTCAAGAGTCTTTTCGGAAGTGAGTGTAGCTCTATTCATCCATCTATCTCTAGCAGTACCAATTGGTCGGCAAGAGGAAAGAGTGATAGTTTTCTTATTTTTTTCTGCTAAAAGAGACCATGTTTCATCTGCCCCGATTTTTTGAGAGACAGTTACTGTATATTCATAAAACATCCATTTCCCATTTACCTTTTTGTAAGCCCAGATTTTATCTCCTATTTCAAGATTATAGGTGAGTCTAAAAATAGTTTTGAAATCACCAGGTTCAGAATGCCAGTTATTGGAATGACCAAATAAGAAGGTATTTCCTGTGGATCCAATGCTTGCTGTTCCTGGATAGTGTACTGTGCCATCTTCTAGATATTTATCATATTTTACTGCTTTCCCTTTGAGGGTATTTTTGTAATCATCTGAATTTTTATCAACTTCTATGATGGGCGCTACCAACCCCATGGCTGGTATCACAAGATATTGATCGTGATATCTATGTTCTTCGTAAGGTAAAACTTGTAATCGATATTTGAGATCCTTATTGGTACTTGGCTTAAACCAAGAGGGAATGCTGGTATCTACTTTGGATGAAGTAAATACTTTTCCTTGGTTTTTATTTGTTACATCATAAGCAGATACTATTTCTATTCCACTTAAAAGTTGTACTCCAATTAGTATTCAGATTATTCATTTTTTAAAATATGTATTCATAGATTTTTTGTGAAATTTAAAAATCTTTTATTATATTCTTGAGTTTACGAAAATTTGAAAAGGCTGTGACATTTTGAGCTGGACTTATTGGCTAGACATTAAACCTAAAGAGCATTACATCTCCATCTTGTACCACATATTCTTTCCCTTCTTGCTTGAGATGACCAGCAGCTTTTGCTGCAGCCCAACTTCCATCAGCGAGAATATTATTATAATTTACTACCTCAGCTCTAATGAAACCTTTTTCAAAGTCTGTATGAATTGCTCCAGCAGCTTGTGGGGCAGTAGAACCTTTTGGGATAGTCCATGCTCTACATTCCTTCTCGCCAGCTGTGAAATAATACATCAGACCTACTTCGTTGAAAGCAGTTTTAATCAATCTATCTAAAGTAGGAATAGTAGAATAATCTGAAACTGATCCGAAAATCATTTCCACATATTCTTGTCTTTCCTCATCAGAAAGTGGCATCAGTTCTGATTCCATCTTTGCACATACTACCACGGCAGTTCTTTTGAGTTTAGAGTGGATTTCTGTTTCAATAGTTTTGAAATTCTCAAGATCATTTTCAGCAATATTTACAGCATAGATCATATGTTTATCTGTCAAAAGTTGGAGACCTTTGAGCATTTTTATTTCTTCTGGTGATAATTGATTCCTGATCGTGTATACAAATTCTCCCTTATCCAAAGCTTCTTTCGCTAATGAATAAACGTGGAATAAAGCATCTTGCTCTTTAGATCTTTTTTGACCCATTTTTTCTAGACTGGTGACATTTTTATCTACTGATTCAAGATCGGCAATAATAAGCTCCATATTAATAATCTCTGCATCATACAGAGGATCGATATTACCATGAACGTGGGTAATATCACTATCTTGAAAGTATCTAATAACCTGAACCAAGGCGTCTACTTCTCTAATATGAGATAAGAATTTATTACCTAAGCCTTCTCCCTGTGAGGCTCCTTTTACCAGACCTGCAATATCTACAAACTTAATTGCTGAGTAGATGGTTTTTTTGGTCTTCATGATTTCAGAAAGTGTATCCAGTCTGATATCTTTTACATCCACAATACCCACATTTGGTTCAATAGTACAAAATGGAAAATTTGCAGCAGCGGCAGCGTAGGATTTTGTAAGTGCGTTAAAAAGAGTAGACTTACCCACATTTGGTAATCAGATTATTCCTATTTTCATATGCGAGCAAGACTATAAACTAAAAATCAGATTATTATTTATCTTGTAAAAGTAACTTTATTTAATTCAATAGTAAAGATATCTTTGAGTGCGATCTTACCAAGTAAGCTTGTACCAAGATCAAAGTCTTTAATATTGAGTTCTAATTTAGCTGAGAGTAACAAGAAATCACCATCTTGTGTAAGAGTAGCTGGGAATGTTACTAGTTTAGTAATTCCTTTGATAGTGAGGTTAGCAGTTACTGTAGTAGTAGTGGTAACTGTATTTCCTCCTTCAGGTTGAGTGAAATCTACAGAAGTTACTTCAATAACTGAAGTTGGGTGGTTTTCTACATCAAAGAAATCTGGTCCCAAAAGATGTTTAGTAACTCCTCCCTCTTTGGTTTCACTTTCTGAGATAGTCTTCATAGCTACTACGATTTTCCCTCCAAGAATGTTTCCTTGAGTATTTACTTGGATCACTGATTCTGGTAAAATATCTACAGTTCCCGTGTGAGTTGTTCCGATTTTTTGAGCTACCCATTGTACTTTTTGATCGATAGCAACTTTTACGTCAGCTCCTTTTTTAGCACCTGGAGTTACAGTTGTAGCTGTTCCTGAAGCCATAGTTCCAGAGTTAACATCTCCAGTAGTTGTATTCATAGTGTTATTTTTATTTATACAACCTGCAATAAGTATTGCTGATACCAATAATGAACTTGCGATAATTTTTTTCATAATTGAATAATATATTATTTAAATAAAAAACAACAAAATGTTAAGCCATAATAGTATTTATATCCTTACTTTCTTCAATACAAAAAAAATTATCTGATTTTTGAAGCGTGGACCATTGAGTTTATATTACTTCTTCCCATCCAAGAAAAGACCAATTTGATGAGTAAGTGCTGGTACGAGTTTTTCCAGTGCTTGGAGATCTGATGCAGAAAATTTGGAGAGAACTCGATTGGTGATATCATAATTTTTATCGTCTGGTCTCCCTATTCCTATTTTAATTCTTGAAAAATTATCCGTTCCAAGTTTGAGAATGATGTTTTTGAGACCATTTTGACCCCCTGCTCCTCATGAGGGTTTGCGTTTGAAATCACCGAGTTTTTGATCCAGATCGTCTGTAAGAACAAGCAGGTGAGTGCTTGTGAGTTTGTAGTAAGCTAAGATGGGCTGGATTACTTCTCCTGAAAGATTCATAAAACTCAGAGGTTTTATAAAAATAACTGGGTGTAATTTTTTAGGCTTTTCTTTTTCCACTCATTCTTCTTTCTGATTATTATTTCTTTTGGTGAGATGACAATCCCGAGTTGTAGACCAAATCATTGCATTTCGTTTCTTTTCGAGTTTCCGCTCTGGAATAATATTGTAATACTTAAAAACCATTTCCAATACAAGCCATGCTGCATTGTGTCTAGTGTATTCATATTTTTCACCTGGATTTCCCAAGGCAGCAATTACGAATGGAGTACTACTCATTGCTGTGAATGACTAATAAAGTGATCTACTATTTTGGAAGTTTGTTGGTTTCCATCAAGATGGAGTATAGAATCTGACCCATGAAGATATTGTATTTCTTCGATGATCTCTCTTTCTATGGCGGCTCTTTCTCTGCTTATTTGAATATTTTTCAAACATTCATGAGGGTTTCTTGTTAGCATCCTCTCTTCAATGATATCATCAGGAATGTCTATAAATACTCATTGAAACGCAAAAGACTGTATGTTTCTGAAGATTTTCATGAGCCCTTGAGGTTCTATTTCTTTTAGGACATTTT
>CAYVXG010000008.1:21053-29481 GCA_964455295.1 uncultured Candidatus Peribacteria bacterium | reverse complement strand
TCACCTTGGCGAGTGAATCGAACCCTGCTCCGCTGTACAGCGGAGTACCAACTGAGCTACAAATCCATTAAAGAACTATTTTATTTATTTCACCTTGGCGAGTGAATCGAACCCTGCTCCGCTGTACAGCGGAGTACCAACTGAGCTACAAATCCATTAAAGAACTATTTTATTTATTTCACCTTGGCGAGTGAATCGAACCCTGCTCCGCTGTACAGCGGAGTACCAACTGAGCTACAAATCCATTAAAGAACTATTTTATTTATTTCACCTTGGCGAGTGAATCGAACCCTGCTCCGCTGTACAGCGGAGTACCAACTGAGCTACAAATCCATTAAAGAACTATTTTATTTATTTCACCTTGGCGAGTGAATCGAACCCTGCTCCGCTGTACAGCGGAGTACCAACTGATATTCTAACTTTTATTAATTATTTTACTTACTAAATAAACCCTTTCAATTTTTTATACATTCTTGTACTTACTTTCATTCCGATCGAAAGACCTGCGAATTTAATAGTCTTCTTTTGAATGTTAACTTTGAAAGTTCTTCTTGTAGCTCTCATACTGTGAGATCTCTTATTTCAAGTTGCTGTCTTTTTCCCAGAGAGATAACAAATTCTTGGCATTATTATAAGATTTTAGATAATAAAATTATGTGTACTCAGATTATTAATTACAATTATTCTGCTGCAGAAGCTTCACCTTCAGTTGCTGCACCTTCTTCAGTTGCTTCAGGAGTTACTACCTCTTCTTCTTCTTCGATAGCTTGTACAGGCACCGCCACTACGATAGACAAATCTGGATCCGCATCAATTTGAACTTTATCTCCAAGGCTCAAATCTCTTACGAATACACCATGATCAAGTGAAGTAATTTCTGATATATCAATAACGATTTCACGTGGCAAATCTTTAGGTAATGCAGTTACTTGGATATTGTCTCTTACTAATTCAACTCTACCTTCATTTGCTTTTACAAGCGGTGATTCACCAGTTACTACTACAGGAACCTGAGCAGATACTACTTCATTTGCTTTAACAGCTAAAAAGTCAGCGTGTAAAAGATTGTTCGTAACTGTATCCACTTGGAAGTCATAGATCAATACCATATCTTTATGATCTCCTACCAAATCTACTACAGAGCTAGAACCAGCATTTTTATAAAGTTTGATGAATTCATTTTTATCAAAAACTACCTGAACTGAAGATTTCATATGTTTACCATACACAATACCAGGAATCAAAGATTGCTTTCTGAGCAATTTAAGATTCTTTCCGTAGGCTTCTCTTTTTTGTACTTTCAATTCCATATTTTTGATGTGAGAATAATTAAATTAATAAGTGATTTGAGTGATTATAATTAGCAAGGAAGTGGTGAGATTTCAGACCCTCTTGTTTCTTTAGAGATCAATGATTTGAGTCTTGCATCCTTACCAACCTTGTCTTTGATGAAGTAGATTTTGCTTTTTCTTACTTTGAATTCATCCAGTAAGATGATTTTAGCAAATTTCTTATAACTCATAGGATATGTTTTTTCGATTTTAACACCTGATGTTTCACCAATAGCCGTGAACGATCCATCATGATGAGTAGGATTGTGAACAGCAATTACCAAACATTTGAATTTCCAGATTCTCTTGTTGTCTCCTTCTCATACATATTCATGTATTTCCAATTGATGACCAACTTTAACTGGGAAAGTTATATATTCTTGTTGTTGTGCAAGAGTTTTAAGTAAACCAAAGTTCATAGGTATTTATAAGTAATTAAATTAATAATATTCTGATTATTTTTATTTTAAAATTATTTAGAGCTAGAAGATTGTTTTCTAGATTTCATAATTTCAGCTCTCCATTTTCTTTGTTGCTCAAGATCCTTTCTGAATTGCATCATTACTACTTTTTCTACTCTATTAGCAGCTTTAGATAATTTTCTTTTGGCACCAGTTTTAAGTCTCATAATATAATGGTAATAACAAATAATAAAGTATAATTATTCTTAAATTTTATATTTTTCCAAACCTTTTGATTCAAGTTTTGTGTTTAACATATCGTTAGAGATTCCAAACTTCTTGAGTCTTGCAAAAGCTTGAAGTCTTGCTTTATAACACCATTTAGACATTCCAGATTTTTCTCCAAGTCCATATTTTTCAATTTTCTTAAGAACATCAATAGTAAACTCGTAAGCCTTTTCTATTTTTCTTCTTGATTTTACTCTCACTCTTCCAGCATTATACCAGATTCTGTGATCATAAGCTCCATTATTAAATCATTTTGACATTATTTCTTCAATAAGAGTATAAAACTAGGTATTCAATTATAATAAGCTTGAGATTACAAATATTTTGATAAGTAAGCATTGGCTTTGTTGGCTTCAGCATTTCTGTGAGCTTCTTCTTTTTTCTTTACTGCCGATCCTTGTCCTGTATAAGCTTCAAGAATTTCTTTAGTAAGTTTCTTGAACATAGGTTGACCTTTTTTTCCTCTTGCAGTATCCAATATCCAATTTGAAGAGTAAAAGAATCTTTTTTCTCCCTTTACCTCAAGTGGAATTGCATACACGGCACCACCGATTCTTCTCGATTTTACCATCACGTTTGGAGATGCGTTTTCAATTGCAGTTTCCCATACAAGCATAGGATTGCTATGACCACTATTTTTGATCTCTTCAAGTGTACGCTCAAAGATTTTTCTTGCGATGTTTTTCTTACCATCTTTCATCAAAAAGTTAATAAACTTCTCAATTCTTTCATTCGTTGATGGAATATGAAACAAGTCAACTCTCTTATATTTTCTTGGCATTGTGATAAAATAATAATAATGAATAATATTCTGATAGGCTGTAATGGGATATGTTTATATTGAATTCAGATTATTTAATATTTAATTATATACTATTTTTTGTCCTTTGGTCTTTTCGCTCCATACAATGATCTTGATTGTTGTCTTCCTTCTACTCCTGCACAATCATATCTATTTCTTACAATATGGTATCTCACACCTGGAAGATCCTTTACTCTTCCTCCTCTTACCATTACTACCGAGTGTTCTTGTAAATTATGTTTTACACCAGGAATGTAGGCAATCACTTCTTGACCGTTACTCAATCTTACTTTCGCAACCTTTCTCTGTGCCGAATTCGGTTTCTTTGGTTTAGTCACATATACTTTAAGACATACACCTCTTTTGAAAGGCGCAGGTTGAAATACTTTTTTATTTCTTTCAAGTTTATTTACTCCAAATTGTAAGACAGGAGCCTTAGACTTATAATTTTTTGGTTTTCTACCGTTTCTAAGAAGTTGATTAATAGTTGGCATTTAAGGTGGGTATCCAAATATAAATAAAATTTATTCTCTATAATAAAGTATTCAATATATATTCAATATAATAATGTTGTGAGTGATTTAATTATAGATAACAAAAAATCACGATGACAAATATTCATAATGATTTCTGATTTGATTTCAAGTAATAATATGAAAAAATCAGACAAAATTGAATACAAGTCACGACAGGGTGATAGATCATACATTCTCTTGCTTCAGCAAAACAAGAACAACAGTTGCTATCTATAGGAACTCAAATGCCCAAAAGCACATGTTATGTAGCAATGAACAGTTCAGGGTCTGAGGGAATCGAACCCGCGACACGAGGCTTTGGAGACCTCTGCTCTACCAACTGAGCTAAGACCCTACACAAATTAATAGACCAAGTTTGTAGCTCCAAAAGTACTAATGTTATTGTTTAATTCAAGAGAGAATAGACATTGAGAATATTTGAAGCGTATGAAAAAATAAAATCCTTTAGTACTAAAGGATTTTATAAGAAAAATTAATAAGACACCTAGTGGCTAAAGGCTCAAACTAGATGAGCAGCGCTCTCGCCACCGAAGTCAAAGCTCGCTCTCTCATCGTCGAGGTTACTCCACAGATACACAAACTTACCCGCTACACGCAAAGGGAACCACTGATAGGAATCAGAACCCGCCCAACGATGAGTACCATCATCGTACTGACAGCCAGCATAATGCTTATCCTTAAGCACTCCTTTTTCTTTATTATTCAAGAATTTAAAGAGCTCTGGATAAGTATCTGCAATAAACCAATCTTCTTCTTTCCATAAGCCAGGAAGATCTTTTTCGTATTTTGAAAAAATCTTTTTAAGTTCTTGGGTAGCTTCCTCATTATTTCTACAATCTTTAACTTGTATATTTTGTCTATCAAAAGCTTCTTGTATCCCTTTACCTCTCGCAAAGGTAGCTGTTTCTCGTGTTTTAGTATAATTATTGAGATAACTCATACGGAAAAGTTCTTGTTTTCCACTATTATCATTGAGTGAAAGAATAGGAAGATTTTGAGCATTATAAATACCCTTTCGTTGAGGGGTAGTAGTTTTTTGGACTTCTGGTGTTTTTTTAGGAAGTTTATTAGGAAGACCTTTGGAAATTTCTAATAATTTCTGGAGAGTCTCTTTCCCTGCTTGTCCATCTACCTTCAGATTATTAAATTTTTGAAAATCACGAACAGCTTGTTTGAATTGATTACCGATCAGCCCATCGAGTTTACCTACGTTATAGCCTTTTTCTTTAAGTAACATCTGTACTGCAATAACAAGCCCTGCTCCTTTTTGAGCATATTCTTCTTTCATTATAGTCCCCTTATTCATATTAATTAAGGAGAGAGTAATAGCATTTGTTGCATATTCCTTTTTAAGACTACTGAGGGATTGGCCAAATTGTTTTTCAATAGCATTTTTTGCCCAATCTGCAGTTTCTGGTCTTAAACTAGTTTCATATCCTTGTGACATAATAATTAATTATTAAATAAATAATTATTCTATTATACCCCCCCCCTGATTTGTCAAATTTTTTGAATATTTTGGACTTAATACTTTTTTATTTTGTGAAATTCTCCCTCTACAAGAAAGAATAAATTTTGAGATAAGAGGATAATCAGAAACTACTATGTGAAAGACTAGACAGAAAACTCAATATGTTTGAGAACTACTTCTACACTCTTACCTCTTGCGAGAGTTCGTTTGAAAGCTTTATTGTTCATGAAATGATCATCACCACTATAATATACACTTACTGAATATTTGCTTGTAGCATTAGGAGTTCAATGAGAGTTTAATATTGTATCTAGGATTCCAAATACCACTTTCTCATCATATCGTCTGATTTTATTATGAAACTTTTGTTTGATCACCTTGCTATGTTTGAGATAGCCTCGATCGAGGGGCAAGAGAGTATCGATAGCATAATCTTTAAACTTCCTCAAATCCTCCTTGATCAGTTTGTTCACAAACCAAGATTTATCTAAAGTGTATAAGATATTCCAGTGGTCTGTAGGAAGTGGGTACAATGGAATTTGTTTTTGGAAATGCTTATTAGTACTTTGATTGCTGGTCAAGCTATGTCATTGTTTTAATTCATTCCAATAGTTTTGGAAAAGATCTTGATGGAGGCGGGGACCAATAAGACCGATTTTACCAACTATCGAATACGGGAGGACATGATTTTGAATCAAGGTCGTATACAAGGAAACTATTTTCTGATTAATTTTTTTATATTCTGAATCATTACTTTGTAATATCAATATTTCATAGACTGGTGGGACTATGATAAGATCACAATCTTGTGCCAGAGCTAAACATCCTTTTAGTCTTTTCTCCGCATCCTCAGGCTGTAATTGTCCTCGTGCTCCAAATCTATTATCCAAAAAAATATGAAACTCATGATCGAGTTCATGGAGGTGATTCATCAGATGTAAGTCTCCCAACGAAGATCAGATTATTCAGATTTTCATGTTAATTGGCTATTAATAAGTGATTCATAGGTATTGAGTAGTGGCATCATTTCATCCAAAGTCGTGCTAGAAAGAATTCCTTCTATCAATTTTATTCTCTGATAATTAAATCCTATGGTTTTGATAATATTTTCTAGTAATTTTTTATCCCCATTATTAATAAAATTTGTTTGATCTGCTGCTAAGAGTGCTTGTTTGGAAAGAAGTTTGAGTCTTATAGATTTCAGTTGCTCAAAGTATTTCTTCTGATAGGAAATATTAATTTTCTCCTCCAGGCTATTTACACCCTCAATGATTTGAGCTAAATAAGTATCTATTTCCTTACCCTCCTTGATAAGTTTAGTTCTAGCAGATTGATTATACAATGAAGTAGACTTAATTTGGAAAGTTTGTTTTACTACTGCAGTTTTTCTTATCCTGAGCTGTGCTATCAAATCAATACAATTTTTGGATCCTGTTTGAGATCTCGTCATTACTTGAAGATTATTACCACTGTAACTACAATGAAAGCTCCCTTGGAAATAACTATTTGTTTTTCCAGGAATAAGTCAGAAGAAGAGAGCTATTACTCCCACAAGAAGGCAATATAATAATGGAGATTCTACTCTATATGAAGTTTTAGTATGCATGATTTAGAATTACTCAAATAAATAATTCTTATTTAAATATCGATAGATTGAAAAATTTTTTGTCTTTGATTCTGCTTTTGTAAGTAATCATAGGCTTCACGAAATACTGCTCTAAGATCCTTATAAGGAACCAATGTCATGATGTCTTTGAGTGTACATCGTTTGTACATACCCGTAAGACCTTCTTGGTCTGTAACAGTCACTGAATCTGGGGTTCCTATATATTCTACAAGATAATAGTTGATAGTCTTATCGATAGTTCCCTTACCAAAATTCATGCTTTTGAGTTCCACCTCCCCATCAAGTTTAGTCTTGATATGAAGAAGATTGATATCCATCTTTGTTTCTTCTGAAATCTCACGAACACAGGTAAATTCTGGTTTTTCATTGTGTTCAATCTTTCATTTTGGCGCAACCCATTCGATCTTGCCAGACATAGCTCTTCTTTTCATAATAAAGAAAACTGGCTCATTGTCTACGATCTGATACACTACTCCTCCAATGGATTGAATCATGGTATAATGGGTATTTGAAATATAAAATATATTCTGATTATTCGTCTCCTTTGCCAAATAAAATCGTGATAATAACTGCGATAGGTATGGCTAAAATAACACCATTGATACCTACCGTAATACCTCACAATACCATACATAAGAAGATAAGTACTGGGCTCACTCCTAGATTTTGCTTAAATAGTAATGGAATGAGTACATTGTTTTCAAGCCACTGTACACAGAACACCACAGCAATACCCAAAATTACTCCTAGTCCTCCATTGGAAATTCCAGCCATAATGACTACAGGAACTCCTCCCAAAGTTGGTCAAATATAGGGAATTAATTCAGTTAAAGCAGAGATTACTGCTAACGATCCTTTGCTTGGAATATCAATACCAAACAATGCCAATATCCATAAGATAGTATACATTGCGATACCAATATACAAGCCTAACAACAATTGTGTTTTTAGCCAAAATCCAAGTTTTTTATATAAGAGTGCAATTTTTTTGTGCGCAATAGGTGAATTTCCTGTAATTCTGTACAAAAAACGAACAAAAGCATTTCTTTCTATACTCAACAATACTGATAATGTTAGTACAAATCAAATCTGAACAAGAGTATTGAGGAAAGTTCCCACCGTATCTACTACCAAATTTCCTGCTCCCTTAGCGTAAGAAGTAGAAAAGCTGATAATAGCACTGATATTATTTTGCAATACGGATTGGATTTGTTGAAGATATTTTGGTTCTGTGAGATCAATACCTAGAGTTTGAAGGTAAGAATATCCCCATAGTCCAGTTATCATCTCTTGCAAGCTACTTGTTTTCAATAAACTTTCAAAGTCTTTGGCGTGTTTTACTACGACACTTACCGCATCTCCGATCTGATTAATCAAGAACGGAATCATCACCAAAATTCCACTAATTAATAATCAGATAAGGAAAAGATAAGAAAGTAATATCCCTAGCCATCTTTTACGAGTTTTCTTTTCTATGTACGTAATCATACTTTCTAAAGCAATAGAAATGATGATGCCCGTAAAGACCAATAAGACCCAATCAGAGATATTATATAAGAATAATCCAATAGCTACTACTATAATTCCTATGATCCAAAATCCTCGATATTCTCCATAATTAGAGCTTGTTTTTGCAGAAGCTACAATTTCTTCGTCAGCAAAAATATCTCCTGTTTGGATTTTCTTTTCTGGAAGTTTTGGTATCTTGAGTTTGAGATAATTGAGGAAATTTTTCATAAGGGAAGGATATCCAAATAAATAAGTATTTTCAAAATATTCTCCTAATTGATGTGGTTTGCTTTGTTCTGATTATGCTCTTCCAATGTATTTCCAAAATAAATCTTCCCTTTGCTATCGTGTAAATAATACAAAGCTGGAGTCTTGCTATAATTCAAAACTCAGTTTATAGCACCCCTCCAGCCGGAAGTTATAGAGTCACAAATATATTTTTAGAAATACCTTTAGATGGAAT
>CAYVXG010000008.1:11813-21043 GCA_964455295.1 uncultured Candidatus Peribacteria bacterium | reverse complement strand
ACAATAAAACTCGGCGTACATTCTTTATAGGTAATACTCTTACCATAACAAAGTGTGACATCGGCTCCAAGTGTCATATTTTGCTGAAGTCTATTCAGGAACACGCTTGCTATGCTCTGTTTATTATCATTATTCTTTTCCTCATTTTCAATAATACTTGCTAACTTGATGATAGCATACACAGAAAGTGGAAAGTCATACCCATCATTACTAAGCTTGCTTTGAAAATTTTGGAATTTCTCCTTATTCGGAAGCCGTACCCTCGTATTGAAGTTTTCCAATTGCATGCGCACTACTTGATCCGCTATATTTGGCTTATTCGCATCCACATTGTAGGTATCAGGATATAAAAATCCTTCGAGAGTTTTGAGATCTTTAGGGAGAAACTCATATTCCTGTTGGAAAGTAGCAATTTTTTCACTATCTTTCACAGCCGCCAAAAACTCTCCAGCTTTGATAAGTCATTTATTCACGAGCGCCACTTCATAATCAAAACTCGACCATCCTTCCAAGAGCACTATTTTCACAGGCACAGGCTGTGGCACTTTACTAATCTCAGCAATAAAATCCTTGTGTGACAAAGGCTTTTCAATTCTATATACTCCAGGATATAAAGCAGGATCAGCTTCAGATTTGAGATAAATTTTTAGAGTAATACGATCCCTCCAAGACATTGCCTCAAAAAACTTACTATAGCTATCTCCTTCTTCTATAGTTACATCACCTAATAAATTGATACGATTCGTAAAATAAAAAAAGAAGAGAAGAAGTCCTATGATCAATATATATCTTCACAATTTCATTGAGTGATATTAAAAAAATAATCTGAAAAATTAGTTAATTAGTAACTATTCTCCAATTAGTTGCAACTGTTTTGAAATCTACATTACCAAGAATCAAGGAATATTTATTTGAAAACAATATTGGAAGAGCCCAAAAATTCTTCTCCTGCTTGAAGATCTTCCTGTTTTTTCTCTTCTTGGATAAATCTTTTTTCACATTCAGCACAAATATGTTGTACATCATTGTAAAACATAGCAACATTGTAAAGCAAGGGATAAAGATCCAAACTCATATCACTTTGGATAGGAAGAATCAGATCATCATTCTCTTCTGGAATTTCCTTAGCTAACAATGCTGAATACATCTCATCGTGAGAAGCTTTGACACCATCAAACTCTTTCCCACAATAATCACAAATACTGTGTTGAGTCCATTGAATATCTTTGGTAATGACAATAATTTCTTCTTCACTTGCGCTTGTGAGAGTAATTTTGCCTGAAAGATGAGTAATCAATTCATTGACTGTAAAATCTGTCAGTGTTATGGCATCACTCGTTCCTTGTTTACGCAATAAATCTCCTACTTTCACAATAAAACTAGGCGATTGGACTTGCTCTCAATTCATCTTGCTCATGAGTGTTGTTAATATGTTCTTGTAAATGAGGTTCTATAAGATTTCTTACCTTATTCTTGGTTTCATTGGGATCAAACACAAAGTGTAAGGTGATATCACCTCCCTCAGCTGTATCACCTTCTGAAAGGAATCTAATATCTCCATAGTTAAAAAATGATTTCACAAACCCTGATCAATCTACCGTCACTGTTTTTATTTTATCAGCATCAATAGTTCTACTATTTCTGCGCAATATTCCAGATTGATTGTAAGAAGCAATTTCTTGGGGGGTAATGACACAAAAATCCATCTTATAATCAAAGTATTTCTTAAGGATTTTCATCCCTCCTACAAAAATCACAAAAGCAATCGCAAGTATTACGAGAACATTTTTTAGGGCATTCAGTGATCCATCTCCTGTGTCTATACCAAACAAAAGTATCAAAAATGTCACTAAAATAGCCAAAGCAAGAGTAGGTATAAAACAATAAAACACCCAAAAGATCTTTGCTCTATGGATACAAAAAACAGATTCTTTACCGTACATTTCTACGTACTTATGCACTACCTGAGACTGAAGCTCGGTATCAAAATTGGAGAGAAATTTCATATCCAGGCACAATAAAGTAAAATAATAACAGCAATTTACCAAGATAGTTTAGTACTTCTTAATTATTGTGTCTCATAATGCAAAATATAATAATCAGAATACTCACAAATGCAAGATAAAAAGTATCTTTTCAAGTGATTAACTGAGCTCAATATTTCAAATATTTTAATTACAAAATCCCAAGACAAATTCTCACTTCATTGGAATCTGATTATTTCTTATCTTTTCTAAAAGTTCTGGAATTGTACCATGTACGTACTGTTCATGCATTTTAGTCAGCTCACGACAAATCATCACTTGTCAGACAAATCAAGCTTTTTGAATTTCTTCGAGGGTTTTCTCGATTCTATGGACGGATTCATACACATAAATAGGATATTCTGAAGCAATTATTTTTTGAAATGTAGTTTGTTTACCTTTCTTTTTTGGTAAAAATCCCCAAAATCAAAATTGTGTCGTGTTCCAGTTTGAAGAAATGACAGCAGGAATAAGCGCAGTCGCACCAGGTAAGACCTCAAATGGAATATCATGGATCCAACACTGTTTGATAAACTCCTTGGCGGGATCAGATAAACCAGGCGTTCCCGCTTCGCAGACCAGTCCTACATTCTGAGTTTTTGCTATTTCAATATAGTGTTCTCGTTGTTTGTCAGTCAAGAAACTATTAAATTTATATCGCTTTTTTCCTGGGTTTTTGTAATCAATGTCATACATCATCATAAGTTTTTTGGTTGTATTTGGATCTTCAGCAAAAAATGTATCAATCTCATTAAGCAATCTCAAAGCCCTCAAAGTAATATCCTCTTTATTTCAGATAGGAGTAGGAATGATGGATAGCATATAAATTCAATATTCACAATTAAAAATTCTGCTGACTATAGTTAATCGTATTTCAATTACAATAATTCAAGTATTTTATTTTGAATGTGTTTCATTTCTTCATCCGAAAGCAGAGTGACTTTTGAGTTTCCAATATCTCCAGGATAATTGATAGGAAATAATCTGATATGAACGTGAGGAACTTCTAGTCACTCAACAATAAGCCCTACGCGCTTTGATCCAAAAGCTTTCTTGAGGATTGGAGATAAAACTTTAGCCCTTTGAAAAATTGCTTGATAATCTGAATCTTCCAAATCAAAAAAATGATCCACTTGCGCCTTTGGAACAATCAAAAGAGATCCTTGATTGGTTTGATTGATGTCCAGAAAAGTAAAAGTTAATTCATCTTCATGAATTTTATAAGAGGGGATTTGCCCATGTATGATTTTTGTAAAAAGACTATCCACCATTTTCAAAATAAGAAAGTATAAAGAGTTTTAATACAAAAAATATACAGGAAGTGACACTGTTTTCAAGAGATTTCATAAGGAAACATAAGGAAAATTTTATAGAATTCCACCCTTTCCACACCTTCTTTCCACTCTTTCCAACCGTCAAAAACACTGCGTGATCAATTTTGAATGAGCTTGATAGAAGCTAGCAACTAAGGTTGAGGAGCTGGGTCCCTCTGGGTGCGACTCAACTTCTAAGGGGAAACACCCTGAATATGTATAAACAGAACGCTGTTTTTGACTAGACTTTTTGTTTCTTTTGGGGCGATGCCAAAAGAAATTAAAAACAGAAAAATTATATCATGTCTCAAAGAATTAATCCAATTCAACCAAAAGAAATATGAAAATTATTTATAAGATTTTTGAAGTTCCTTCCAGAGTTTTTCTTGAGCACTTGTCATTTTTTCAGGAATTTTCACGATTAAGTGTACCAACAAATCTCCTTTCTTATCAAAGAAACCACCCTTACCAAACCCTTTTCCTTTTACTCTGAGTACATCTTGAGGTTGTGTTCCTTTAGGAATTTTTACTTCTACTTGAGCTTCAGGATGATCCACTAGGATAGTTCCTCCCAAGATCAGTGAGAATACTTCTACTGGGATTTTCACGATGATATTATCACCACTTCTTTGCCATGTTTTATGTTTAGCAATATTTATTCTTACATACAAATCTCCTTCTGGACCTCCGTGAATACCTCCATTTCCCATCCCCGTATATCTGATAAATTGCCCATCCTCAATTCCTCCTGGCACTTTTACCGTAATAGTTTTTTTCTCAGGTTTGAGGTATTGCCCCTCCTGATTATGAATGGTATATTCAAATTGCTTTTCCACCCCATGATAGCTTTCCTCAAAACTAATAGTAAGCTGCAATTTTACATCATCACCCTTTCTTGGTCTTTGGCTAAATCCAGCTCCTCCACCCATGAATTGTTCTATAATATCACCAAGATCTCCGAAACCACCAAAACCTCCAGAGCCAAAGTCTACTTGGAAACCTCCACCTTGTCCTCAGAATCCGCCAAATCATCCTTGTCCACCAAAACCACCTCAAAAACCTCCTCCTCCTTTTCTTACCGAATCATACTGAGCTCTTTTTTGTTTATCTCCGACAACCATGTTGGCTTCATTGATTTCTTTGAATTTCTCAGCATCTCCACCTTTGTCAGGGTGATGTTTCATAGCAGCCTTACGAAAAGCTTTTTTAATCTCCTCTTCGCTTGCTCCTTCGGCTACTCCCAGAATTTTATAATAATCTTTTTTTGGATCAAAATCGAACATTGCTATAATAGGTATTTTATGAAAGTAAAAAATGTATTTCTTTAAGTAGCACCAAAATCATTTACCTGCTATATATAGAAAATTAATGATGAATGTCAATAAAACAAATCTTGCAAAAAGACTGATTTTGTTTATCTGCTTGTGATAGACATCAAATATTGACTATCAATCTATATTTTTAAATTTCATAATGCTAGGAACCATTTCCAATGTGAATTATTATTTATTAGGAATAATCTGAGTTATCTGTATTTTTGCTATCGCTATTGGGGTAGATAAAATGGCTAGAGTCATAGTAGGAAACTATATTTTGGGAATTATTTGTATGGCTATCAATAATGTCATTTCTATCGGATCAAACCAAATCAATACTCTTCAAATACAAAATCCTAGCACTGATTACAGTCAATTACAATCTTTTCTCCTCAATGGTAAAACAGGAATTATTCTAGTTATTTATCTTATCTTATTAGTAATTTTACTCAACAGAACAAAAATAAATGTAGGAATCACAGATGGTTCTTTGCCAAAATTCTGAATTACTTTCTTGATGGTAGTAATGACGGTAATCAGTATCTTACTTACTATTGCTATTGCCGTACGAGGATTCCAGGTTATTGATTATACACAAGTCATCAACATCGCCAAATACTTTACCGCCTATCCAATTCTCTACAATGTTATTCAGTATATTCCCCTTATTTTATTGGTTCATGGTGTCGCTACTCTGTATATCGTAAGTGACTTTGATGGAGACAGAGACTAAAATAATTTCATTATAATCAAAAACTCTCAATGTTCATTGAGAGTTTTTTTGTATATTAAATATAATTTATGATAAAGAAATGATCCTACATTGATTCGAGCAACCATCATTATTATCGGTATTACCATCATCACACTGTTCTTGAGTATCAAGAAGTAACATATATATCTGATTATCAGTCTTATAGCTAAGATATCTTCCGTCTGCTGAAAGAAATGGATTTGAAGAAGCTATATTTCCATTGGTAATTTTTCTTATAGTTTTAGTCTGACTATCATAAATAAAAATATCTTCTACATCATTTGTATCATCCGAAACAAGGTTAGACGCTGAAGATTGGAAAGCAATATATCTTCCGTCTGCTGATATAGAGGGATTTCGTGAATTATTATCTGCTGCATTCGTGATCTTAGTTATGACACTAGTTTTATTATCATAAACAAAGATATCACTCCAATAATCATCACCTGCTACAAGATTGGTAGCATTTGATTGGAAGGTAATATATCTTCCATCAGCTGAAATTGAAGGTGATTGAGAGGCAAAATTCCCATTAGTGATTCTTTTTATAGTACTTGTTTTATTATTATAAACAAAGATATCATTCTGCCCATTTTGATCTGAACCACTAGTAATTCGAGTAGAGCTTACTGATTGGAAAGCAATATAGTCCCCATTGTGTGATAAATTTGGATTACTTGCTCATGCATTAGATCCCATACTAACCTTTTTGATATTATCTGTGTCTGTATCTACCACATACACATCCGTAGTATATCCATCATCATCGTTGGGTATCAAATTTGTAGCAGCAGACTCAAAAGCAATATATCTTCCATCTGGAGAAATATTCGCCCACATTAAAGCACGGTTTGCTCCTGAAATAACTTTCTCTATTATATCAGTTTTTCTATCATAAAGAAAAATATCTGAAAGATTAGTGTCTCCAGGAACAAGATTTGAAGCTTCAGATTGGAAGGCAATATATCTTCCATCAGCTGAGATTGAAGAAAGAGAAGAATGATAATTAGCCTTTAAGGTAATATTTTTGAGAGTATTAAGATTCTTGTCATATAAGAATATATCCCTATAGGCAGCTGTATCTCCAGAAACAAGATTTCAAGCATCAGATCGAAAAGTTACAAAATCACCATTTTGAGAAACAGAAGCGTCCCAAGAAATATGATCACCAGGAGCGTTAGTTGTCCAGTTTTTAGAAATCAACCATGGATCTACAGCTTTATCTAATCCATTCACGAT
The DNA here is from genome assembly GCA_964455295.1 of uncultured Candidatus Peribacteria bacterium. Taxonomy (GTDB): domain Bacteria; phylum Patescibacteriota; class Gracilibacteria; order Absconditabacterales; family Absconditicoccaceae; genus CALMFT01. Next base: position 14,397 of record CAYVXG010000008.1, on the reverse strand, counting down.
ACCATCACCACAGAAAAGTTCTTGAGCTTTACATTGTGAAAGAAGTTGTTTTTTTCCGCTTGCAGTTGCACACATCCAATTTCGAGTATGAGTAGTAGTATTGAATACAAAGTTTAGCGGTGCAGATCCAATATTGCACAAACCTCTACTATTAGAATTGAGGCTATCTCCACCATTATCAAAGTCGTAAATTGAAGATCTATGGAGATAACCACATTGACCAGAATTCTTAAGATCAATTATTATGGCTTCTTGTTCTGAAGTAGAGATAGTTGTTGTTTTTGTTTTAGATCTAAACTCTTGCGCTGGTTCAGTTTGTTTCAATTCTTTAGAGTAATTGATTTCTTTGAGATCAGATAAGGATCCAATTTCTTGCTCCCCTTTAGCATTTACATACACTGTATTGATGAATAAATTCAAAGCAATAAGCGTTACCCACATTGATCTTACTAATAGTTTCATAGCTTGAGGTTTATAATTTTAAATAAACATTTATAAATATAATATATTGACACTTATAAAAAGTATATAGATAATAAAGTTAGAAATGCAAATGAAAATAACAAGATTTATACTTTTCTAATATAGGGGGGAAAAGCACTTACTAAGCGCTTTTTAATATTCTTAAATCATTAATTGAAAGATAATTACGATACTGCACCAGTTTCTGTATTTACACTTACTTCGTCTCCTTCTGATTTATGTGCAGGAACTTGAATCTCAAGTCCAGTTTCAATAGTAGCGGGTTTAGTTCCAGCATTAGCTCTATTTCCTCTATCAGCTGGCAAAGTTGAAGTAATTTTGAAAGTAATTACTTTAGGCAATACTATTCAGATTATTTTTTCATTATATACTTGCACAAATAAGTCTAAGTTATCTTTGAGATAATTTACGCTGTCTCCCAAGTCGTCTTCAGGGATATCTACAATCTCTCCTGTATCATTAATCATAAAACTATAATCAGCTCCATTATTGTACAAATAAGTTGCATTCATAGTATTTAAATCAGCACTTTCAAGCATAGTTCCTGATTTGTAAGTAAAGGTATTATTAGCTCCACTTACTACATTCTTCGCTTTGAGAGTGTAGGTAGCTCCTCCTCTTCCCGTATGTGTATGCCCTGTATCACTCACTCTATATAAAACTCCCTCAATATCCAAAACTACTCCTCTTTTTGCTCCGCTAACATCAATTTTTACCATAAATAGATTAATTAATAATAAATTTTTGAATAACAATTTTATAAACTGAAAAGAATACGAAAAAATATCCCTATAAATTACACCTTATTAAAATAGTTAATCCTAATATAATAAAAATGCTTCCTGATTCAATCAAAATGATTTGAATTAGTTTGTCAAATAATTATATGTCATAGAATATATCATCATTGTTCGTGTTTATAAGTATTCTGAATATTTAGAATAATTCGTAAAACGTCAGTATGGATGGTGTTCACTATTTATATTGTAGAAAATATCGAAATGGCAGCTAAAAAAATTACAAAACAGTTTATTGTGTATGCGGTAGCATGAAATGCTTCACCAAAACCACCTCTCGGACCAACAATGGGTCAAAATGGAGTTCCAATTGGAGTATTCATGAAAGAATTTAATGATCGTACAAGAGAAATTCAAGCTAAATGGGGAGACGTAAAAGTTCCTGCTGTAGTAAGAGTGTATATCGATAAATCGTATGATTTTGAATTATTACCTCCTATTAGTTCTCATCTTATCATGAGTAAAGCTAAAGTAGCTAAAGGAAGTGTTACACCAAACAAAGTAAAAGCAGGTAAAATCACTATGAAAGATCTTTTGGAAATTGCTGAACTCAAAAAACCAGTAATGAATACAGAAGATATGGATGCTATTATCAAATCACTTACTGGAACAGCTAAATCTCTAGGAATTGAAGTCATTGAAGGATAGCCAGAAAAAATAATCAGAATATAAATTGATGGAAGGGCTGAGCCCGTTATTACCATATTTACTCTAAAAATTAACCATTATGAACAAAAAACGAAAAGAAAGTAAAAAGTTGATTGAAACTGGAAAATTGTACACTATTGAAGAAGCATGTGAACTTATCAAAAAAGTAAGTTACACTAAATTTGATGGTTCAGTGGATGTTGCTATCAAGACCAATGCTGATCCAAAATACAACGATCAAGCAGTAAGAGGTACGGTTGCTTTGCCGCATGGTACAGGTAAAAGCGTAAGAATTGCAGCTTTCGTTTCTGATGATTTGTTTGACGAAGCTAGAAAAGCAGGAGCTACAATCGTAGGAAATAGCACTTTGATCAAAGATATTGAAGATGGAAAATTTGAATTTGATGTTATGGTTACTACTCAAGCGATGATCAAAGATCTTGCCAAGGTAGCTAAAGCACTCGGTCCAAAAGGTTTGATGCCTTCTCCAAAAACTGGAACTATCACCAATGATGTTGCAGGAACTATTGATGAAATTAAAAAAGGTAGAATTGAGTACAAGCTCGATAAAACTGGAAATATTCACGTAGGAATTGGGAAAGTTTCATTTTCAGCAACTCAATCAAGCATTTCTTGTAATGGCTCTAACAATGGAA
>CAYVXG010000008.1:7282-11803 GCA_964455295.1 uncultured Candidatus Peribacteria bacterium | reverse complement strand
GCAGAGAACCTTAAATCATTATTATCAAATATTGAAGCTAATAAACCAGCTGCAGTAAAAGGTAAATTATTTAAGAAAATCGTTCTCAACGCCACTATGAGTCCTGGAGTGGCTGTACAAACTAACTAATGGGAGTTTGATTCAATAATAGAAAAAATACCTTATTAGTATTTTATTTATTGTAAACTCTAAGATGAAGATTCAAATCTCAGTTCCAAATATTATACAAAGCATAAAAAGATTGAAATTGTTTTGAATTAAATCTATCACGGAAAATACCGCGAAAGAACAACGAAATATCTTACACAAACAGAGTAGTATACAAGGTATTTCTCCTGAAGAAAGGTTACAATGGTTAAAACAGATTAAAGAGAAAGAAGAGAAAGAGAAAAAGTTACACAAAAAATAATCAGAATATATTTTTACTTATAAAATTATAAAAAATGCAAAAGATAGATGTAGTATTACTTCAAGATCACAAAACACTTGGAAAGAAATATTCGGTTGTTGGAGTGAAACCAGTATATGCGAGAAATGTATTATTCCCACAAGGAATTGCAAGATTCGCTGATAAAGGAACGCTCAATGACCTCAAAGCTAAGATGGAATCTTCTGAAAAGAATCAAAAAATCTTGATTGAAAAAATCAAAGCTTTGTTACATACTCTAGAATCTGCTGAAACAGTATTTGTCTCAGAAGTAAATGAACATGGTAAACTCTATGGTAATATCCATGCTAAAGATATTGCAGCAAAATTGACTGCAGATCATGGTTTAGAACTATCTCCTGATTATCTCAAAATCAAAGATATTGAAGAAGTTGGTGAATACACAGTTAAATTCAATGGAGAAGGAATACAAGGATCATTCCAAGTTAAAGTTTCTTCTAAATAATTAGAACAATACAAAATTAGAACAATACCAAAAAAATTAAACAATACAAAATATTTTCTTTTAAGTATCTTGAAAATTTGTTTATATGGATTACTCACTACTCATCGTCTGATTAATTATTTGATGCATAGTGGGTTTTTTAATGTTCAGAATTACTGCTATGAAGAGTGTTGCCAAAGATCGTCAAAGCTCTATCAGACAAAGTAAGGCAAGTATCCTGGGTCATGTCAAAGAGCAACTTGCACCTCTCAATACTCACTTCCCCTATCATATCAAAGATCTCGTCTTTATTGGTAAGGGGTTTGACTATCTTGTACTAGATGGACTTTCAGAAGGAAGACTCAAACAAATTGTCTTTGTAGAAATAAAATCTGGAGCTTCGATGCAAAATAGAAATGAAAAACAAATCCAAAATGTCGTAGATGCCAAAGTTATCAAATACGAAATAATCAGATTATAAGCGTGCTACTTATCAGCCCCTCTTTGGTTTCAAATTAAATCCTTATTATATTCAAATACTAAACCCAACAGTTTTCAAATTATTTATTATTTTTAATCTCACTTATGATTACCCTACAAGAACCTCAACGATGAAAAGACTTACTTATGAGTTTAAATCACTTAGTAAACGATCCGACGGTATTCAAAATAGTATCCATCTTAGCAGATATTTTTGTCTTTACTTATCCACTCTTATTGCTCGGATTATTTATCTATGGTATGAAAAAAGCTAAAAAAGAATTCCAATACGGAAGTATCTCTATTTTTATATCTGTAGTTTGTGCTACGCTCATTACCTTAGTAATACAACAATTGATTTGGAAAGAAAGACCTGAATCACTTCCAGGCTTAGATCTTATCTTACAACACGTACCAACTATCTCATTCCCTTCAGATCATGCTACTATCAGCATGGCGATTGCAGTAGGAACATTTTTAGTAGCCAGACAAATGGGTTGGAAAAAGATTCTTCTTATCAGTTTTTTCCTATTTGACATAAGCATTCTTATGTGTCTTTCTAGAGTCGCTGTAGCTATACATCGACCCACTGATATATTAGCAGGATGGGGAATAGGAATAATCTGAGCATGGATAGGATGGAAAATATGCCAATTATCTCGAGTTTCTAGAGTCCTCAACTCTTTTCTTGATATCTTCAATAAAAATATAAGTAATCCTCTATTCTTCAGAAGATAATTTTGAATCCTCCAGTGCTAATAACTCTTCAAGAGCAATACGTTTTTTCGCCTCTAAGATAGGGTTATCTCTCTTGGCATCAGAAGTTTTCACAAGATATTTGAACCATTGTATTCCTTTTTTCAGTCCTTCTGGAGTAGATTGAGAAAGCGATACCAATTTTATTACTGCTACTTCAGAGCCGTTTTCTATAGCAATAGTATATCGCTCCATTGCTTCATCAAGGAACATTTCAGCTTCTTGAGACGTATTACATCCCATTTCTCGAGCCCCATCACAACTAAGTTGTCTGAATTTACTGAGTGCAATATTTCATAGCCAGATCGCTGCCTCAGGGTCTTCAAATTTTGTAGCACAAATCTTGAGTCGTTTTTTATATCCCTCTTTGTTATCATAGTTTTTAAAATACCCACCATAAAATTTCGCTAAATTCCAGGCAGCTTTTGGGTCTTCAGGATCAATATAAGATTCATACAGTTTGATGAATTCTTCCGTGAGCCTGATTTCCAGCTGTTTATGAGCCTCGTATTCTACCGTTCCTTCATTATCATAACACACGCTATAATCCAATCCATGTGTAACAAAATCTACTACGGCATTTATTTGGGGTTTTATAGGACCATATTGCAAATTTTGTTGTGCATGAGAAAGTTCAGCAATCCAGTTGTTGAGGAGAATTCTTTGAGGAGAAAGTGGATCTGTATAAGCAAGAAGAAAACGTTCTGTATCCAAAATGAGTCTTAACTCTTGGTGATGAAAATTATGGTTAAAAGAAAAAGGAAGAGAATCAAGATTGTAAAGCTTTATAGTATTAGTGTTAAAATTATAACTCGCTGGATATACAGTCTCTTCTTGGAGACTATCCTCTTGCCCCATGATAGCATTTTTGATGAGACAACCATAATGAGAATAGTTTCCTTTGAAAGTCATTTTAGGGTTAGCATAATGCATATGCATTTCCCAAAGAGCACGATATAAAGCTGGATCTGCTTCTCGCATTTTCACAGCTTCAATATCTTCTTTATTATATCCGTGTTGAGTAAGTAATTTTTGTAGAGTTTCTTTATCAATCATTCCACTCATAAAATCAAGAATTTGAGTAGTAGTAGGATCTTCATGAATAAAAACAGTATCTTTACTGTTATTCAAAGTATTCTTTAATTCTTTCTTGGTTTCATAATGAGCATAAGGAATATGAGGACTGGAAAAATAGAGAGCACTACCTAATAATCCTCCTCCTACAAGAGTAGCCAAAGACACTTTTCCTGCTTTTTTCAGTTTATTTCACATATTATAATATAAATAATTTTTTCTAAAATGTCAAGTATTCTTGCATTGTTTTTGACTTATATTTTGATATCATTATAGGTCTAAAAAGATTTTAATCACTCAACGGAAAGGCATGAAATTGACAATATACAACACCCTATGACGTGAACTCCAAGAGTTTATTCCAATCGACAAAGACAATATAAAAATATATTCTTGCTGACCAACGGTCTATAGTGAGCCTCACATTGGAAATATTAGATACTTCATATTTTGTGGATTATTGAGAAAAACTCTCGAAGATATTTGTTGATATAAAGTAACTCATGTGATGAATATTACAGACGTAGGACACTTGGTTTCTGATGGCGATGAAGGAGAGGATAAGATGGAAAAAGGTGCTCGCAGAGAGGGAATTACTGCACGAGATGTAGCAGAAAGATATACTCAAACTTTTTTGAATATTCTTGAGAAACTAAATATACGTTTCGATATTTTGCCTAAAGCAACCGATCATATCACAGAACAAATCGAAATGATAAAAGTATTGGAAGAAAAAGGATATACCTATATTGTCGAAGAAGACGGAGTATATTTTGATACCAGTAAAATGCCAGATTACGGTGTGCTTGTAGGAAAGAAACATCTAGAAGGTTTACAAGCTGGATCAAGAGTAGAAGATGTAGGAAAACGTAATCTTACAGATTTTGCTTTATGGAAATTTAATATAAGCTGAAAGAAGCGTGATATGGAATGGGAAAGTCCTCGAGGAATTGGCTTTCCAGGACGACATATTGAATGTAGCGCGATGGGAACTAAATATCTAGGAGAACATTTTGATATACATACAGGGGGAATCGATCATATCGCAGTGCATCATAGTAATGAGATAGCACAGTCTGAATGCTCTACTTGTGATAAACCATGGGTCAATTATTGGTTACATTCACAGTTTCTGAACTCTGATGGAAACAAGATTTCCAAATCCTTAGAGAATGGATATACATTGGGTCAAATTTTAGATAAGGGTTACCAAGCTGAAGATTTACTGTATTTTTTCTATCAAGCTCATTATAGATCATTCCAAGATTTCACTTGGGAAGGTTTGGAAGCAGCAAAGAAAGGAAGAAAAGGACTCAAACTGGTAGAGGATGAAAACTAT
>CAYVXG010000008.1:1531-7272 GCA_964455295.1 uncultured Candidatus Peribacteria bacterium | reverse complement strand
TTTCATTATCAGAGATTTTCTGAATTCTTAAGTGCTTGTAGCTGCACTAACTCTACTTCTTGAAGTTCTTTCTAAAGAACATCTCATGCAGTTTTTACACTTTTTGCTGTGTTTAAGGCAAAGGGTTTGCCTATTTGAACTCTTTGAATGTTTAGATTTGCCTTATCTCTTTCCATTAGATAATGTATGCTTTGTTTTGCCAAATGCTCCAGTTCTATTGGCAGAAGCTATAGATGAAAACTATCCTTATGAAGAAATAATAGCCCCTCTCCTGCAAGACCTCAATACACCAGTCTTCTTAGCAAACTTACATAAGCATGGTGTTTCAGAAAAATTAAATGGTGTTTTCAATCTTGTAGCGGATGAAGAAGTGGCAGAAAAAGTTATCGTTCCTGTTGATATTCAAGCTCTTGCGGATCAACGTTGGCAGGCAAAACAGGAAAAAAATTGGGAACTATCTGACAGTTTGAGGAATCAAATTGAAGAAAAATGATTCAAAATGTTGGACCAAGCTAACTCATATGAACTCACAAAAATACAATAAAATCTCTGTTTAAAATTACTCCCAAAATGATAAAATACAACAGCAAAAGCTCAATTTGTTGCTTTTTGTTCTTGTATTTATAAAGAACATCTTTACAATCCGATATCATTATTTATTGGAAATTTCTATATGTCAAACGATACCGTATTTTTTTTTGATGACGATACTGCAAATGATAGTATGTTATTACTCTGAGGAACTCAACAAGATGATGATTTCTTAGGAGGTTTGGGTTTATCAAAAAAAGAAAAAAAGAGTGGAGTAAATACCTCAACAAACGAAAGAGATGAAACAGCTATTAGCAAAAAATCAGATACTGATGAACCTGTTTCTCAAGAACCAAAAGAAGATTTTTCAACTCCCAAAGAAGAAATAATCTGATCTGTAGACGCTACAATTATCAAAAGAGCTGATAATCCTCCAGCAAGACCTGTCTCCAGAGAAAGAAATAATTTTCAAAACAGGGGAAATGACTCAAGATTTACAGCAGGAGCTCAAAGAGAAAAGTATTCTCCTTCCTCAGCTAATAAAATTTCCTTTGAACAAGGGAAAATAAGTAAAAAAAGAACTGAACAAGATACTTCTACAGTAAATAATTCTCGTTTTGCTCAAGCAAATCCTCCCAAAGCTACTGCTAGCGGAAGTCGAGAAGATAGAAGAAGAAATGCAACTGGACAAGCAGTAGTGTTTAATAGGGCTTGAGGAGGCGGACAAAAAATACAAATAGGCGGATCATCACGCCAAGGACCAAAAAAAGGAAGCACAAGCAGTACAGACTATAAAGTATCACAAACTATTTCTAAAAAAGAGGAAATCATAGTAGGAGATAGTATTACAGTAAAAGAATTTGCTGAAAAGATGGGAGTACCAATCGCTGAAGTAATCAAAAAATTCATCGCAAACAAAATGCTCCTCTCCCTCAATTCAAGTATTGATTTTGAAACTGCAACACTCATCGCTATGGAATTTGAAATCAAGGTGATCAAAGAAGCTGCAAGTGCTGGTATGACAGACATCTTGGAAGGTAATCTACAGTCTATTTTGGAACTTGATAAAAGTAGTGAAACTAAAGAAGAAAGACCACCAATCGTAACCATCATGGGTCACGTAGATCATGGTAAGACAACCTTACTCGACTATCTCCGTAAGACGGTAGTCGCAGACAAAGAACATGGAGGTATTACACAATCTATCGGGGGTTCTCAGATTGTTCACAATGGTAAAAAAGTTACCTTTATCGATACTCCTGGACATGCACTATTCACCTCCCTCAGAGCAAGAGGAAGTAAAATTACTGATATTGTTATTATTGTAGTCGCTGCAGACGACGGAATTATGAAACAAACCGTCGAAGCCATCAACCATGCCAAAGCAGCAAATGTACCAATTATCGTAGCTGTTACCAAAATAGATAAAGGAATTGATAATACAGAAACAATAAAAACTCAACTTTCAGAACATGGACTGATTACCGAAGATCGAGGTGGAGATGTACCATTAGTAAAAGTATCTGGAGTAACAGGGCAAGGAATTGACGATCTTATGGATCAGATTCTTCTCCATGCTGAAGTATCTGAACTCGTATGCGATCCAGAAAGAAATGGAATTGGAGTGGTACTCGAGGCTCACAAAGATATTCAAAAAGGAGTAATGACTACCATGATCGTAATGACTGGTACTATCAAAGTAGGTGATATCTTGCGAGTATATAATACCTTTGGAAAAATAAAGAAAATATATAATCGGAAAGGGCAAGAAATTAAGACTGCTACAGGAGGAGATCCAGTAATGATATTGGGAATCAACGACGTTCCAGAAGCTGGAAAACTTGCAGAAGCTGTAAAAGATGAGAAAACAGCTAAATCAAGAATTGCAGCTGCGGAAGTACCTCATGAGACTATTGTAAATTCTATTGTAAATAAGATCATAGAAGGAGAAATGACGCAAATCAATTTGCTCATCAAAGCTGATAGTCGAGGAAGTCTCGAAGCACTCAAAGCCGCAATTGGAGAAATTGAATTACCAGATAATATTAGTTTCAAAATAGTTCATAGTGATATTGGTAATTTCTTTGATTCAGATCTCGATCTTGCTAAGGCAAGTAATGGTCTTTTGATTGGATTTGGAACCACAGTTTCCAATTCTATCAAGGCAAAAATAGACCAAATGGGAGTAACTCTCAAAACCTTCAACATCATCTATGAAATTGCTGATTATCTCGATGCTCTCGTAAAAGGAAGCATTAAACATGACCCAGTAGAAGTACAAATAGGAAAACTTACCGTTCTTGGAGTATTCTATCGTAAAGGAAACGATACTATCTTTGGAGGAAAAATCTTTGAAGGAGAAGCAAGAAATGGATCTTATTTCAGAATATTGAGAGGACCAGAAAATGAGGTTATTGATGCAGGGAAAATTACTTCATTACAAAAAGGACAAGAAAATGTAGATAAGATAGGTACTGGACATGAATGTGGTATGAAAGCTAGAGTGAGTAAAAAAATAGAACTCAACGATACTATAGAATTTTACGTGATGGAATAATTTACTAATTAACTATTAGTAGCTCGCATGGATATCTCGGACATCAAACTTCCTCCTCACAACACAGATGCTGAAAAGTGAGTACTCAGCTGCGTTTTTCTTGATAATGATAGTATGTACCTCTTGGATGGTCTTTCTATCCTTCCTACAGATTTCTATCAAAAAGAGCATATTTCTATCTATGAAGCTATGTTACAGCTTAGAAATAGTAAAAAAACAATTGATGTGGTTACACTAAGCGATCAGCTTATTAAAAATGGAACATTAGAAATAATCTGAGGAACAGATTATCTCTATGATATTAGCCTGTATCTCATTACTCCCTCAGTCTGTAGTGAGTACGGTAGAATAATCAAAGAAAAATCTGTCTTAAGGTCTATCCTCAAAGTTTCACAAACTATCATCGGTGACGTGTACAGCGAGAAGGATACACCTGCTATTATTGAGGCTATAGAGAAACAAATTTTTTCACTCGTTCAGTACAACCAAGGAGATAGTCTCAAGCATATTAGTGAGCTCTTGGGAACCAGAGTTGAAGAACTTATGTATATGGCAGATCATCCTGAAGAGATGGAAGGTAATAAAACTCTCTCAGGCTACAATTCATTGGATAAGATTACAGGTGGATTTAAAGCTGGAGAAATCATTATCCTTGCTGCGAGACCATCGATGGGTAAGACCGCTTTCTCTCTCAATCTCCTCCTCAATGCCGCTCTTGGACAAAAGAAGTCCATTGCCTTTTTCTCTCTAGAAATGTCTTCTCAATCTATCGTGGATAGACTTTTGAGTACAGAAACTGGTATTCCTATGACTAATATTACCAAAGGATTACTTTCAGATGATGATTATGCTAGCATCGGTGAAAGTATCGCCAAACTTTCAGAATATGATATCTACATCGATGAAGAGTCAAACACGCTTCCTGTCATCAAATCGAAGCTCAGAAAGATCGTGATTGAGAAGGGTAAGGTAGATATGGTGATTATTGATTATATGCAGCTTATCAACACTGTGGGTATGAAGTATGCGGGTAATAGAGTACAAGAAGTATCAGAGATTTCTAGAACTCTCAAAGAGATGGCAAAAGAACTCAAATGTCCTATTATAGCACTCTCCCAGCTTTCTCGTGAAAACGAAAAAAGACCTGATAAACAACCTATTTTGAGTGATTTGAGAGATTCAGGAAGTATCGAACAGGATGCTGATTTAGTGGTATTTTTGTATAGAGATGAATACTATGATCCAGATACGGATAAGAAAGGTATTACTGATGTCTTAGTGAGAAAGAACAGAAATGGCGAAGTAGGTAATGCAGAACTGAGATTTATTGCTAGTAGAATGAAGTTTGAAGATATATAAGATAAGCTGAAATACTGACAGATAAAGTAAATATGAAATATAATATTGCATTATCATAAATAAAATATATACAATATTGTATATATTTTTATTTTACTCATGGAAAAATATCATAATATACCTTGAGCAGGCCTTAAATTAGAGAAGATAATTGATTATCATGAGTTTATGGAATTTTTAAAAGTAAAATCTCCTCAGATATTAGAAAGAATAGAAGAAAGAGTAGCTTATACAAATATTGATGAACAAGAAACAATCAAAAAAAATTTGATCCATTGCATAAATACTCCTAATATACAGGAGTTTATGCAGAGTAAATTAATTTTCTGAACTGAATTAGTTAGAGCTTTATTAGAAAGAAAAGATGAGTTTATTAATAAAGATGAAAATGATGAACTTAAATACGAAATCAATCTAGATAACCCTCCAGGAGACGAACAGGAGACGGAAGAAAAATTAAATGGTGTGAAACTGGATATAGAAGGAAAATTGATAAAAGTCTTATATTCAAAGAAAAATACTTTACTACATATTCAAAAATTTTATAGATCTTTATGAATAAAATTATCCATAAAAAAAGCTTTTGAAGAGTTTCTGGAAGGTTTGGAAGAATATTATTCTTTTATCAAAGAAACTGAGGCAGAAATGAGTTACCTGTGTAGTATGTATTATGGTTCCAAAGAAAATGCTCTCACTCAAATGGTGATAGATTTATTTGATAAAAAAATACCACAACACAACCGAGATGCTTATCATAGAGACCAAGATAATAATACTATTGAACCCTATTTGCATGGAGTACTTATGAAGTACCTTAACTACATCCTCCTTAATAAAGATACAAAGAAAAGCAGAAATAATAAGGAAGCACAAAAATATTACTCTATATTAAATAATAATTTTTATTGACTCGTATATTTAAACCACTACAAGGAGAGTTAATATAGTTAATGAAAAATCAAAAAAATATTTTAATTTATTATCCTTTCTAAGCTATGGCACAAGATAAAAATAAAGAACCAAAATATCCTTGGACTGAAGAAGAGAAAATAGATTTTGCAGGTGAGATAAAGAAACTCGAAGTTTGGAAAAATGTTCAAAGTAGAATTCAAGAGCAATATAATAAAGAACAACGACAAGAAATAAGTTCATCCTTATTAATAGGCATAATAAATAGAGATGAAGAAAAATACAATAAATTTCAAAAGATTGTGGGAAAAGAAATTTTTCATACTTTATTAAAAGTACAAGAAGAATATCAGCGGTTGATGCTACTAGAAGATGCAGAGAGTGT
>CAYVXG010000008.1:0-1521 GCA_964455295.1 uncultured Candidatus Peribacteria bacterium | reverse complement strand
AATAATGCGATAAAAAGAATACTTGAAGATAAGGAAGACGAAAAAGAAAAGCAAGAGACTTTGAATAGCATGTCATTAGGCAGAAGTGATTTTTGTGAAATACTCTGTAATCGATATAAAATTCTGGATACTTCTGAGTTATCTCATGAAGAAGCATTTAAAAAATTTGCTGAATGAGTAGAGATGTATTTACAGAAAAATCATCCCAATAAAAAAAGCATTAATAAGATTATAAAGGCATTGTATGTGGAGAGCAACTGAGCCATAGAAAAGATTCTTAATGACCTGTTTGATGAGAAAATACTCATGAATGTGCGAAAAAGAATCAACAATATAGGTTGGGAAGATCAAACTCCTTTTTATAGTCTTTTAGAAAATTTTATAAATTATTATGTTCTCAATAGCAATAATTTAGCCCCAAAATTAATATTATCTGAAATGAATGAAGATCTCATGAACCTTTTGTATGATTTAGATGATCAGAGCCACTATAGTGATTATGATGATTATGATGATGAAGAGGATTAATTTTCTAATTTTATCCTCAATAAATTAACGCACTGATAGATCCTCAGTGTTTTTTCTTGCTTTCATTTCTATCCTATCATAAAGTCTTACCCCTACCTGTCTAGTAAAAAAATTATAAACAGATTTATCTAGAATAAATCTAGAATAAGCTTTTTGACTAACAAAAAACCCTCCCATGAAGGGAGGGGATTTTGTACACATCTACAGTACTCGTTCTATTCTAGGAATAGAATTAGTCTTGTAATTTGTAGTAGTTAGATTGAAGAGTTTCAATACCACAATCATTAAACCAATCAGCTGTAGTAGCAAGATCAGAGTAAGTAGAGTGAGCACCGTCACTTCGAACAATAGAAGCATTAGTTCCAAGAGTCCAAGATGCAGCAGTACCGATAGTACCACAACTAGCTTGTGTAGCTCTTTCTGGAATATAGAAAGTAATGTTTTCAGTAGATGAAGAGCTTAAAGCTCCAGCATTAACTGTTCCAAGTACTTCAATATTGTGTGTTCCAGGACTTAATGTGAATCCATTAGTATATGAACCACTAAGTGTAACTATAATTGACGCACCAGTTGTAAATGCAACATCAGAAGCATTTACTTCTACTCCATCAATCTTAAGTTTCAAAGCAGATAGACCTCCAGTTGTAAGTGAGAAGTTAGAAGAATATGCAACTTCAAACCCATGTAAGTAAGCTTCACCAGCGTTATCAACGATCAAATCAGTCTTGAATAATGTTTGACTTGGAGTGTTAACATTGAGTGGAGCAGTTACATTAGATCCAGCAACTACGAATTTAGTATCTCTTACATAGTGAGCATTCAAGATAATGTTGTTGAATGTACTACTAATAGCAACAGTACTATTTACAGGAGTAACCAAAGTTTGAGCAGTACCACCAGCTATAGAAACTGTTTGGTTAGTGTTCAATAAACCAAGTTTAACTACCTTATTTGTTTCAGAAGCATTAGTAATAGTATTGTTACCTTTTACAT
>CAYVXG010000007.1:3717-30167 GCA_964455295.1 uncultured Candidatus Peribacteria bacterium | reverse complement strand
TGTAGAACCACTTAACATATATTCAACTGATGTGAAGTTATTGAAAGCACTTTCCATGTTAGTAATTTTTTCATCTGAACAAGCCATAAGTGTGCTCATCATGTTACTAAACATAATCATGTTTCCGTTGAGTGTATAAGTAGCTCCAATAGAGTTACAGATACGAGCACTTGCTCTGTTGTTTGTATCCAAACTAAGAGTAATACCACTACGATCCAACATTACACCATTGTAATCAGTAAGGTGCCAGTTTCCTACAAGACTCGTACTAGCTGGAGTTTTGTTTACCAAACTAAAGGTATAATACATTTCCTCATCAGCTATCATTTCGCTAGTATCAATAGAAATCTTAGTAGGATAACCATAAGTAGGATCATATTCTACTGTAATTGAAGCAACATTATTATCAATTGAATCTTGAATAAGATCAAAAGCAGATTCTACAGTCATAAGTCCTTCATATTTATCTCCACTTACTATACTACCGTTATCTTGGTAAGTTACTAAACCAACAATCGTATTATTACTTACATTATATTTCATAGCACGAGTATAGTCTGTAGGACAGAAACATGTTCTTGTTTGTACAAATTCATATTGAGTTATTTTAGATTTTTCCCACAAGTCACGAGCCTTATCAAGATTCATTTGGTGTTGCGCATATTTACCACCAGCAGTTTTGATAAAGTCTGTAATCGCATACAAAGCTCTCACCAATTCTCCTCTAGTAACAAATCTAGAAGTAAGATTTTCACTAACTTTTGAGTTAAAGAATTCTCTCAAATTAGGAATATATTGAATTGCTCTTGTAATTACTGTTTCAAGATTTTCTGCAGTAAGCGGTGCATAAGGGATGAAGTTACCTCTGTCTCCTCTAAACAATCCAAGTTTACAAGATTGATTTACTGAAGCAAGAAGTGTTTTATCAATACTTTCTACATCCATCCATTCACATGATCCTGCTGGTAATTTGATAGTCCACATGTCGATGTTTGCATTTTCCATAGCATTAACGATCATTTTCGCAGCTTGTTCTCTTGTTACTTTACTGTTGTAACTAAAGTCAGTTAGTTTAGAAATTGAAGTAAGTCCTTTGTCATAAGCTCGTGATACTATCTCTTGATCAGTCATAGGTGCAGTATTTTGTTTACATTCACCTTGGCTTATTACCTCTGCTCCATCAGCTTCGGCTGTACAAGCATTTCCATAAGTCTGTTGTACAGGATTGCATGGGGCAGTAATACATTGTACTTCTTTTTGTCCACATACAGGATTATATTCTCTTGTACAAACTTTCATCTCTCCATTCGCACTAGCAAATAGACCAAACCCTAAGAGTAAAGATCCAGCTATAGCCATCAATCATTTTTTTAACATATGTATACTTTTTTAAGTTTTTTATAATTAGAAAACCTTAAATCATCATTTAAACAACATATGTATCAAAAACAAATAATAAATAATCTTCATATAAGCTGAATACGACAAAAATCAAGCTATGTGACATACGACAATATATGCTCTTTTAAAAAATGGCTAAGATATGTTAATTTATCCCTACAGACAAGAAACCAAAGCAGCTAGACAAAAGTTAATTTTTATCCAATTATTTTTAATGTTATATAATCCACACGTTGTTTTTTTCTTTTATGAATAGTAATAAGATATCCTCCTTCCTCAATCTTTTCATTTACCGAAGGAATACGTCCAAATAACATATTAATATAACCTGAAACAGTATCGTAGGATTCTTGCTCTGGGAGAGGAATGGGAAGAAGTTCATTCGCATCTGAAATACTTGCCGTAGCATCCACAAGAAACTTTCCCTCACCCAAAGACTGCACAAGAGCTTGTTGTTCATCCCCTTCATCATGGATATCTCCCACTAACTCTTCCAGAATATCCTCCATCGTAATCAATCCCAGTGTCGTTCCATGTTCACTAGTCACCACAGCAACGTGATTGTGAGATTGTTGAAGAAGTTTCAGACAATCAGATATTTTCATATTTTCTGGCACAAATTGCAGAGGTCTCAAAAATCTTTCAAGATTTAAAGGTTTACCTTGAATAGCATTACTCGTAATATCCTTGAGCAAGACCCATCAGATTATATTATCTATTCCTCCCTCATAAATTGGAACCCTAGAAAAACCTTCTTGAACAATTTTTTTAATAATCTGATCATCTCGATTATCTCTCGCAATAGCAAAGATTTTATGATTAGCCGTCATAATCTCACTTACCTGTCTATTGTCAAAATCAAATACATTTTGGATCAGCTCCATTTCATCTGCATTGATTTGTCCGTCTTCTTCTGATTCAGCAATAATCATACGTAGTTCTTCTTCTGAGTGACTATGCTCTTCATGATTTTGAGTTAATCCTAAGAGCCTAAGGAAAGCCAAAGAAAGTATATTTAGAAACCAAATCAGTGGTTTAAATATCTTATAGAAGTAATACAAAGGAAGAATAATTCGATTGGAAGTAGCCAGCGGATCACGAATAGCAAAAGACTTTGGAGCTTGCTCTCCTACTACAATATGTAGAGTAGTAATAAGGAAGAAAGTTACAGGAATAGCAATAGCATGAATGCTGGTATCACTCAATCCTCGTTGAAAGTACTCATTGAGTTCTACAAATTGAGAAGCAATCAAAGGCTCACTCACCCATCAAAGCGCTAAGGATGCGATAGTAATACCGAGCTGACATGCAGAAAGATAATTATCAAGATTCTCGGTTACCATCTTGATAATTTTTGCTTTACCATTTCCTTGTTTAATTAAAACATCCAATTGTGAACCTCTTACTTTCACAAGAGCAAATTCAGCAGCAACAAAAAACCCATTAATAAGGATAATACTCAAGGTAATAAGCCACGGGGCCATGGAAGAAAATCGTATAGTTGATGTAAAAAGATAGCCTGACTTTACTTATTTAGGGATCTTTTACAAATATAATTATACTACAGATTCATCCATCCCTTTCTATCCCTACGGCCCCTCTCCTTTTGGGAGAGGGTTGGGGTGAGGGCGCTTCGACCAAAAACATATTCCAATCTACAACCTCAAGAAATACTAAAATAATATTGACTTTTGTTTTATAAAATTATAAGGAAAATGAATTTTCAAGGTAACTATAATCCTTGGATGTTCAAAATTTTCCATACATATTTTTAATTGTTATGACGGGTTTGGAGTTTACTCCTTATCCGTCTTTTTTTATATTTAAAAAGAGAGATTACTCTCTCTTTCATAACTCTCAATGGAATTTATTCCTCTGAAGCAGTTTTTCTCTCCTCTTTTTCTTTCTTTCCTCTAAAATCAATCTTGAGTGGAACTCCATCAAATCCATAAGTTCTTCTGAGCACATTATCAAGCCATCTTGCGAGTGAGAAATTGAGTTTTTCCGCATTATTTACGAAGCAAACAAAAGATGGTTGATGACCTTCTACTTGTGTGATATATCTAATTTTACAGATTTTGTTTTTAGGAAATTTAGCAGGAGAAATGGTTTGAGCATTGAGTACCGTAGTATTGAGTGAATTAGTCGAGATCTTAACTGTTCTATATTCATGTACTTTTTTCACCAGCTTCATCAGATTATCCAAATGTTTTCCTTCTTTACCAGAAATATAACACGCTGGAATCCAACGAGCAAACTTCATCATCTCAGGAGTTCATTTTTTGAGTCTAGAAAGTTGAGCTTCATCAATCGCATCGATCTTATTTCGTGCAATAATAATAGGTAAGCCCATACCGATAAGTTCTCCTACTAAGTGAAGGTCTTGCTTACTAATTTCCTCAGTAGAATCCCAAAGCAAAACAGTGATTGGCTTGTAATATTCCAACATTTTCAAAGTCTTAGCATAAGCAATTTTTTCAAGTCCATGAGTTTTTGTAAGTTTTCTAATTCCCGCTGTATCTACCAGTTTGAAAACAGTATCTCCATAAGAAACCTGTTCACTCACATAATCAAGTGTAGTACCAGGAACATCAGAAACCTTACTCAAAGAAGCCTTTGCAAAAGTATTGAGAAGTGTAGATTTCCCAACGTTTGGTTTTCCTACGAAAGTAACTACAAGCTCGTGTTTTGGATCGACTTTTTTGTAAGAATGAGTAGTAGCCACCAAGAACAACATTTCTTCAAGTTCGTCAATGTTAGCTCCATTCTTTGCAGAAATCATTACCAAAGATGCTAATCCCAAAGACCAATACTCAGCAAGAGCCACATCCTTATCCGCCTCTCTCATCCATTTATCAGCTTTGTTAACAACCAACAAGGTCTGGTCTTCCATCCCACTTTTTCTAATCAATTGGATAATTTCCAATTCTTTCGGTCCGATACCGATATTAAAATCTACTACAAAAAGAAGATAATCAGAATTTTTGATGATCTTATTGATAAAACTTAATTCTTCAGAAAAATTATCCAGCCCAGGTGAGTCACTCACTTGTACCGTAACTCCTCCAAATTCTGTATTATCAGTAATAATATCTCTTGTTGTTCCTGCTATATCAGTAACAATCGCTCTGTGGGTTCCTATCAACCTGTTGAAAAGAGTTGATTTTCCCACATTCGTTGCCCCTATCAGTCCTAGTTTCATAGTATTTTTATAATAATCAAATTTATTCAGATAGGAGATAATAGTTATATGGTCTGCAATTACTATAGTTTATTAGTTGCCAACTTATCAGCCATTTCATTATACGTATTTCCTGCATGTCCTTTTACCCATTTCCATTTGATTTCAAAAAGCTGCAAATACTGATCTACTTCTTGTCGCAATCCCAAATTTTTGATGAGTTTTTTCTTTACCGTCTTCCATCCTCTTCTTTTCCAATCTTCCATATATTCCACTACTCCTTTTCTCACATATTCACTATCCAGAAAAATTTGAATCGAAGGCTTCTCTTCAGGAAAATGTTGCTCTGCCCATTTCAAGGATTCCAGTACTGCAGTCAGTTCCATTTCATTATTAGTAGTTAAGGCTTTTCTACCTGAAAGTTTGATTTCTTTGTTTTCTTCTTTTTCACTATTCAAAATAATTACTCCCCATCATCCAGGTCAAGGGTTTCCTGAGCAAGCTCCGTCTGTGTATATTTTTATAATCTGATTATCTGTTGTTGTCATAAAAGATTTTACTATCAAAACTCTTATACCTAGTAATTATTCCTTACTTATTCTCAATAACTGATGTATTTAAAATTATAATCTGAATTTAAAACATGAAAAAAGTGCCGGAATTTCCGGCACTTTGTAAGTGCATACTAGTAAGTTACTTCTTTTCCACAAGAGAAATCTATTTTATTTTCTCCCATAAAAAATTGATTATATTCCTGTTTACTAAAACTTATTGTTCTACTATTATCCCATTGTATTTGATAAGTAATACTACCGGGATCTGTTGTGATCCAATGTTTACTAATTTGTGTAACTCTTTCTCTTTTTTCATTAAAACTTAGAGAATTTCTAAGAATTTTATTCCTTTGTATTAAAAAATTGCATGCAATTTTTAAACTTCTTTGATCCCTCAATTCAATTTTAGTATTGGGTAGAGGGGGCTTTCTTTCAAAGCATTGCTCTACCATTTTTATTTTAATTGTGGATGGTGAATAATTGTTTTTATTTCATTTTTTCTTCGTAGTTCCTTTTTTTCTTCTAAACTAATAGAAAAAGAACTATAAAAGATTCTTACTACACTAAGAAACATCATCCACACCCCCACCAGGAGTAATAAACTCCTTAAAAAAGTAATAAAAACCAAGACTTGAGGTATTATAACCCACTATAGCTATTACAAAAGCTAAAATACCCACAATAAGAACTTTTTTTATATTACCTTGAAGATCATCCAAAGTGGTAATATAAAGTGCTACGCCAACCATCGCAAAGCTTGCTATACCTACCATAGCAAGATAAAAAAGAATATGAAAAATATCGAATTTAAAAGGAAGAAGAGCAAGAAGAGTTACGAAACTCAAAAGAGTTATAAAAAAATTTCTTTGCTTATAAATATCCCCCTCATTATTGCGATATATTCGGTTAAAACAAAAAGGAACTAAAGCTCCTAAAATCAAATAGTAAACCATAGTATACAGTATACTTTTGTTGAAACACTCTTTAGTAAGAGGATCTACAACATATACTTCATACCAGTAAATATGATTCTTAGCATACAGGACAAATTTTTCATTTGCCATAAATTTTTCTTCTTGATTTTCATTCAGTGTTACTTTCTCTCCAGTAAACGGATTAGTAAGTGAAACCTGTGAAAATGTGGTAATAGTATTAAAGAACAGGAGTGTAAAAACACTCAATACAAGTTTAATCTTCTTCATAGTTTTTTATTTTAGTATCACAACATTATGATATTTTTTCTATAAACAATTTGTTTAATAAGTCAACATTATAATACTCAAAAATTCGTACTTATGTTAAGTTGTAGTTGCATTCAGTTTATTCATTTCCTCTTCAATTTGTTCATCGGTAATTTTGATAAACAAGTAATCTGGTTTATCCACGATGGTGAGGTAATCCCAATTTACTTTATCTTGAATACTATTAATGGTATTGTTTTTTTTTGATTCAGGACTTACTAAAGTGTCAAGAAGTGTTTTACTGGTGAATGGAAGATAAGGTTCCATTGTATAAGCAGCTGTTACCAAATACCACCCGAGTATTCCGAGTATTTTTTGACTTGCCACCAGGTCAGTTTTTACCAATTCCCAAGGTTTTGTGTCGTTCACAAATTTGTTTGCAGTAGCAAAACTGTCCATGAGCGCCAACTGTCCTTCTCTAAATTGGAACTGTCCAAGATGTCAGATTATTGTCTTATTGTGCGTCAATGTTTGTCAGACAAAATCTTTAATAAGGCTTTGTAATTCAGGATTCAACTCAGCGATATAAGTATCTACAGAATCAAAACTTTCAAATTTCCCATCACAATATTTGATACACAAATTCATAACCCTACTAAAAAGATTCCCCAAAGTATCACATAGATTATTATTTTTATCTTGGAATTCCTTTCGCTTGAAATCACTATCTTGATTTTCTGGAATAATGGAAGTAAGATAGTATCTAATATAATCTGGATTGTAGTTTTCGATAATATCATTGAGCCATACCGCCCATCATCTGGAAGTACTAAATTTCTTGCCTTCCAAATTCACAAATTCATTTGCAGGAATATTGGTGGGTAAAATATAAGGACTATTGTTCGTCTCACCATCCTTGTTTACTCCTTTATTGTAAGCCATCAACAATGATGGTCGGATAATACTATGGAAAACAATATTATCTTTACCAATAAACTCGATCAATTCGGTTTCAGGATCTTTCCAGTATTGCTCAAATAATTCAGGTTTCCCCAAATCATCAAAGTATTTTTTTGTAATACTAATATAACCAATTGGTGCTTCAAACCACACATAAATCGTTTTTTCTTCAAATCCTTCAAGAGGAACAGAAATTCCACATTTGAAATCTCTGGTGTAACATCTTGGTTGAACTCAGACTTTAAACCACTATCCGAGTGACGAACACAATACAATTAGTTTCCAGTCTGTCTTAGTTTCAAGCCATTTTTTCAGATCATTTTGGAATTCATCCAATAAGAAAAACAGATGTTTAGACTCTTTGAGTTCCAGATTATTTCCTCCACATGTCTTACAATGCGGATCGATAAGAGTTTCTGGGTCAATCATACTTCCACATGCTTCACATTGATCACCATTTGCACCTGGAGTTTTACATTTTGGACAAGTTCCGATAATATATCTATCAGGTAAAAATTTCTTACAATTATTACAGTACATTTGTTTGATAGTCCTTTCTTCAAGTAAGTTTTGATGATAGAGTTTTCGGAAAAAATCATGCACCACTTCTTCATGTTGAGGTGTATCCGTACCATGGAAAATACTAAATTCTATACCCATTTTCTCCATACCTTTTTTGTAAGATTCACGGTATTCACCTACGAGTTCTGACACTGGTTTTCCATATTTTTCACTCGCCAATTCTAGGGCTACACCATGATCGTCTGTACCACAAACATGGATCACATCTTCCCCCAGTGCCTTACAAAATCTAAAGTAAATATCCGCAGGAAGATATACTCAAGCTACATGTCCAAGGTGTAAAGGTCAGTTTGGATAAGGTAATGCTGAGGTTATGATTTTTTTCTTTCACATAATGAAGTTAATTTATTGAAAATAAATATTTTATAATCTGAATTCTGAAGCGTAGTATTCTTTTCTTCTTCCTTTTTTTTCTGAAAGGAAAGAAATATATTAAGAGAGTGAATTTATACTAAAATTTTAGCTCAAATCAAATGCAAGAAACTCTAAACATATCAAACTCTAAAATTCCCCTCCCACGATTATATTCCTTGGATGAAAATATTACTCGAAAACAATTACAATCTCCAGAATATACCCCGCCCATCTTTGATCCCCTCAAAATAAAAACTCTCCAAGAATTTATTCATAAACATGATATCAAATACTGTGTATTCAATGAATCTTCTTATCATTACAAATTTCTCAAAATCCAATCAAAACCTCAGATTATCTATTATATCTGAAATCTTGACCTTCTCAATCAGGATATCTTATGAATAGTCTGACCGCGTATGATTACTTTGTATGGAAAACAGGTAGTCAGCGATCTGTTGAGTTATGCAAAAAACTATGATTTGGTTACTGTTTCTGGGCTCGCAGATGGAGTGGATTCTCTCTGTCATCTTCAATCTATTGAAAACAATATTCCCACGATAGCCATTCTTGGTGGGGGAATTTCTTATTATCTACGTAACCATAAAACTCTTATAGATAAGATAATCTGAGCTGGAGGACTTATACTTTCTGAATTTAAAATAGGTTTTAGACCTACCAATTATAGCTTTCCTCAAAGAAATAGGATTATTGCTGGACTCAGCGATTGTTTATTTTTACCCGAAGCGAGTGAAAAAAGCGGAAGCCTGATTACTGTAGACTTTGCCATCCAGATGAATAAAACTATCTATTCTACACCCAATGATATCTATATCCACAGTTCTAAGGGAGTAAATAAATATATATCGGAAGGAAAAATACAGGCAATCTATGATTTTAAAACCTTTCTCGATACTCATTTTACTAAAAAACCTTGAGAACTTACAAAAGAAAAAAGCCAGACACAGAATCTGACTTGAAAAGAAAAAATAATAGTAGAGAAGTTGAGTAATAAAGATCTCAATTTTGATGAACTTTTACAGGAATCTTGATTATCTTCTTCTGATCTTTCTATTTCACTTTCCTTATTAGAAATAACAGGAATAATCTCTCAAAAAAATATTTGAGTTTATATTTTGAAAAACAAACCTCTTAATAACTAGCTTAAAAAAATTAGTTTAATGGACAACCTGCATTAGCAAATACTTCTTTTTGATTAGCTAACATATCCATAGTTTGTTTACAAGTTGATGGTAATGTAGTAGCATCTAAGCTTTTCCACATACTCATCACTTGATCAAATGATTTTTGAGTTTGTTCTTTTGAAGCTTCTGGAGTTTTGTCAATAAGACATTCCATAAGATCTACATAACTTTGACAGTTTGCATCTTCAAATGAATACTTAGTGTTAGCTGAACTTGTAGTAGTTGTAGTGTCTCCAGAACCTGTGGTTGTAGTCTTTTTACCCATACTACATCCAGCTAATACCACTGTACATACTAATACCAACAATAAGAACGTTTTTTTCATAGGTAATTACAATAAATTGTGATAAATAAAATGTTCAAAACTTGTCAGTTCATACTCAATAAGAAAGCAAAAACAAGGACTGTTACCAACATTTGTTTGACATATTAACTAATTATAAACATCATATAATAGTCACTATTTCCGTATAAAATATATATTTTTAATAAACTTATAAAACTTTAAACATTTTGTACTCTATTATTGTCACAAATTATACAAATTAAAGTATATTATATAGTAAGATGAAACAAACTTTAAAACAATATTTTGAAAATAATAACAATAATAAACTGGATAGTCAGACAAAAAATTTTTTGTATAATAAAATTTCACATCAAATTCATAAAAAATCCCTTTTCCCTCATAGTTTTGTGAGTCGATCAAAGCTCATTTCCATAGGTTTTGTAGTTGCCTTATCTTTTTCAATTTTACAATACGCAATTACAAAAACAGATTTGAACGGGCGATTAGCTAATTTTAGAACTACACAAGTAGCTCAGGCTGATTATATTGGTTCAGTCGTGTCTTGGGATGGAACTTATCAGATTATTTTAAATAATAAAGTAGTTACTCAACCTGATAATAAGATTCCAGATGGTGGTTCTTTAGTAATTGAAGATGGATCTAAAGTATCCGTGAAAACGAGTAATAATGCTACTGCAGATATTGTGGGACCCGCCAAAATTACTTTTCAAAAACAAAATAACCAAGTAGTAGTAGACATTGCTTATTCCAATCATGTAGATATTAAAAAAGAAAGTATAGCTGTGGTAGGTAAAGAAAATAAAGACCATACTCAAGAACTGGTAGTAAAAACTGAAACTAAAACAATTGTTGCAAAATCTAATGCTCGAGATATTTCTTTAAATAAAGATGGAGAAACTAATGTAATTAAAAATAATAATGGAGAAATAGCTATTACTTCTAGCTTAGATAATTCAACCATTGCACTTCAAACCAATGAAAGTGTTATTTTAGAAGATGAAGTAAAATTATTTGCAGTAGAAAAAGAATCTACTGATAAAAAAACTGATACTTCTCTTGTAAAATCAAATTCTATAGTTAATTCAGATACTAGTTCTACTACTAATAAATCAGAAACAGAACAAGGAAAGCCTCTTCTAGATTATAAAATTCTTCTTTCTGGAAAAATAGCAAACAATGAACAAGTAGATATACAAGCTTCTGATCCTACTCTCGCTATGTCAGCTACTACTTCTTCAGAAAATATGGCTTTAATTGAGGAAGAAGAAAGAATGATTTCTAAAATGAAAAATTTTGATCTTACAAGAGAGCCTGAGAAACAAGAAGTAAATCAAGATTCTTCTACTTCACTTGAAGTGATATTGGTTTCCAAAAAACTTCTTACTCCTCAATTACTTCAATTACTCAAAACTCTTCATACTTCCTATTATTATCAATACAATGAAGATATCTCTAAAGTTGCTCCTACTCTCAAACAACTGTGTACTGAATTAAAGATTACCTGTACTCAAAAAGATTTAGTGTTTGATCTTACTAAGATAAACCAAAAAATTACCGAAGAATATATTATCACTTCTGAAGTAAAACTCGTGCGTTAGATTTTAAAATAATAAAAAATAATCTGAAATGGGTATAAAAATGACTAAATTTAAACCAAAAAGTCGTGTAGAATCTCCTTGGACTTTTTTCAGAGTAACAGGGAAACTAAAAGAAAATACTACTGATAAGCAAAATACACTCTCAAATTCTTCTCAAGAAAATTTTAGTAATCCTACAATAAAACAAGAAATTGGAAAAAATCTTACAGATAATGAAATTAGAGAATAATTTTCTTATTAAAAATATATGTCAACTACTCAACATCTTGATTTTATTAAAAAATATCTTTCAGAAGATCTGTGGGATAAAGCGGAACAATATGATATACCTCTAAGTTTTATACAAAACAAAAATGAATTAATTGAATCCATTCTCAAGTCAAAAACTCTCAATACTCCTCAAAAGAAACAGGAATGGTTTAATCTTTTTGAAAAAATGAATGAAACTCAATTACAAAAACTAAATACTATTTTAATAAATGAAAAAGCGAAAAATTTATCACAACAGAAATAAGATTTTATACAAAATATAGCTGATACCTTGGTTTAACATTATAAATTTTTCTTATGAAAAAACCTTAGAACTAAATTGATCTAAGGTTTTTTGTTTTATTCTCCAACTACTACCTTACTTGGTTTAATAATAACTCTTTTCTCTCCGTCGCTATAATAATATCCTACCTCGAGTTCAGAAATAATAATTCCTTTGAGGTCTTCAAGAGTAAAGTTTTCTTTTTTACCATTGATAACGATGCTTTGAGATTCTAAGTTTTTTATATCTTCTTCTGTTGAGGCTTGAATTAAAAGAATTTCATGAAATTCTGGATTGGGTATAAGACCAAGAGATTCAATTTGGAAGACTCCCATTTGTGAAAGTTCTTGCTTGATAAAGGATCCATAAATAAGCTGAAGTCCTTTTATTTGTTCGTTTTCTATAAGATTTTGATCAAGATGAGATAAGAATAATCTTATTTGTTCGAGGAGTTTTGAGAATTTTCCTACAATTTTTTGTAATTCTGCTATCTTAATCTCTTTTTTTTCACTATCAATTCTTCTGATATAAGAATCAAATTCATTTTTGAGTGTAATATATTGAGATTGACTGGTAGCTGCGATCTTTGTAATTTTTTCTATTTCAGCTTTCATAGCTGCGTTTGACTCTTGCAATTCTTGTAAGAGTTCGTTTTTACCATTCTTGATATTTAATTCAGAATCAAAATTACTTTCTATATCTTGTGATTTAGAAATTTCTGGAGTTTTAGATTCATTATTTAATTCTTCTTGATTGAGTTCTTCATTATGTATATTAGTTTGATTAGTCATATTTTCTAAAAAAAAGGAATAATAAATTAATTCTGATTATTTTTAATTTTTTGGAGGAATATCCCATCCAATACTGTTATTAACAAGATCCATATTATTGATCCACCAAATTTCTCTTTCATTTCTTACTGCAAAATCGAAAATATCTAGAATATCTTTCTCTCCTAGTTCTTCTCTGTCAGCCACAAGGATACGAGAGCTAGATCCATCTGCTACAAAAAATTTATTGTTACTATTTTTTATATTAGAGAATCCTTTCTGGGTAAGATGATGTTTTATAAATTGAGCTTTTTTATTACCTTCTTCAAAATCTTTAATAAGGTCGTTTTTGGTAAGAGTGTTTAAATCTTCGTGGTGATGAGACTGTGTTTTCAAATAGTTATTTACTTCGTGATTCATAATTACTTCTTGATTAGTCATGAGTCATGTGTAAATTAATAAATAATTATTTATGATTCGGAGGACTACAAGTTCAGTATAAATATTTTTACTCTTATTTCAATTTATCTATGGTAGCATTTTCACTTTGGGGTTGGCCTATTTATCGATATGGTATTATGTATCTTCTAAGTTTTGTATTGGGATATCTTTTTTTCTACAGAATTTCTAAACTCTCAATTCTTGATAAATTTCCGAATTTACAGAATTTACTCAAAAATCATCTTGATGACTTAATTGTAGCAATTGTTTTGGGTGTAATGATTGGGGGAAGACTGGGAGATGTAATTTTTTACAATCGAGCGTATTATTCTCAAAATTTGGTGGATATTCTCAAGATCCGAAATGGTGGGATGAGCTTTGTGTGAGGGTTTATTGGTGTTGCGATTGCTATTTGGTATATTAAGAAAAGATATAAACTGACTGCAAATGAAATGTGGTATCTGTTTGATTTTATCGTATTATTTCTTCCCTTGGGGATATTATTTGGGAGAATTGGGAATGCTTTAAATCAGGAATTGTATGGGAAAGTGATAGATTTGAGTACGAAGATCGGCGGTATGGACTTTGAAACTTTATATAAATTAAAAATAATCAGAGTTTTTGAGAGCGTGGATAATCAGTTTAGACGAAATACTAATTTTCTGGAAGGACTTTGGGAAGGATTGATTTTATTTATTGTACAAGCATTACTCTTCTGGAAAAAGCTTTGGAAAGGAAAAATATGGAGACCATGATTTATATCAGGGTTGTTTTGTGTATTGTATGGACTTATCAGAATCGTATTAGAAACTCTGAGAGATAATCCCCCAGCTGAATATCGAAACTGAATTCTCAAGTCTCAAATCCTCATGGTGGCAATGATTATTCTGGGTAAATTCCTCATTATGAGAAAGTCTAAATAAATCAGCTTATAATTCCTTTTAATATAATATGAAAAGCGTCAGTATAAACCTGACGCTTTTATTCTTTTACAAATCCAAGGATGTTCTTCGTTTTGAGTTTTTTATATAAATGTAAGTGAACTTTAAGGCTATAAATCCTGCCATTGTTAGTATCAATGGGAAGATAATCTCATAAAAACATTTAATAAACCCTAGTTGAGAACCCACCACACAGCTAATTGTGCTAATCATAAGGGTAGTAAGTCCGGTGGGTATAAAATAAGAGAATACGGCTGTAAAAGCAAAAATAACTCCTATAATCATCCCTAAAAGCATTCCTCCTCCAATTTCAGGAGGAAGAGAAGCCACAAAAGCAACACAGCAAGATACAATAATCAAAGATATGTATGTTCTCATCTGATACCAGGGATTCCATTTAACTCCAAAGGGAGACAGAAAGAGTAGGAGAAATAAAAAACATATCGTTAAATAATAGAGTCCTGTGTATAATATACTACTATTACTGATAGTTTTTGTAGTAAAATTATAATTTTCTGCTTTTATCCATAAGCCTTTATGTTCCAAACTTACTAAAGCTTCTTTGAAATTCTTCTGTGTTGTACTAAGGTGGATTTCTTCTCCGCTAGGGAGATAGATAGTTTCTTGCGAAACTAAATTGATAGTAATAATAATAAAGAACAGGAAAGTAAAAACTATCCCTACATTGATCTTCTTCATAGTTTTTATTTTTTGACATCACGACATTGTGATATTTTTTTATAGTTAATATATTATATAAGTCAACAGTTTTGAATCATAATTTTCCATTCTCTATTGCTCAGTTTATTTGACAATATGTAAGTGTCTGATTATAATCAGGCTATATTTATCTTTTAGTAAAGATTATGAAAAAAATACTTACACATTTCTTCGGAGCTTTAGCAATGTTGGTTATGGGACTTTCATTTTTTTCACCGTCTGTATATGCCACGGAAGGAGGAGGAGAAGTAAAGACGAACTTCCAAAAACAAAATACTACTTTCTTACCTGGAGTACCTAAAGCTGAGCAAGGTGCTGCTGAAGATGAAGATTTATTTAATGGAGATAGTGCGGATACTACAGGAAACCTACTAGGAACCGTAAAAAACGTAATCAACTGGGTACTTGGGCTCTTAGCTCTTATTGCTTTGATTATTCTTATTATTCAAGGTGTGCTTATGTTGATCAATGCTAGAGATAGTAAAAAAATCGAAGAATGATATACTACAATCAAGAACGTTGCTATTGCATTAGTGTTTATTGGTGTTTCTTGGTTATTGGTATCGTTTATCTTCCGAGCTATTGGTCAATTCACAGGTTCTTAGTCGCTAATTTCTAATTATTTGAATATTGTAATTTAATAACCAAAAGTTATACTCACTTTTGGTTATTTTTTTATAGATTTTAATCTTATTATATTATGTTAAATTGGATATTGAGCGCTTTCGTAGGTGATTATAATACGAAACAACTCAAAAAAATAGAACCTCTTATTGTGCAAATCAATGATTGGTATGGGAGATTTGATGATTTGTCAGATGATGAAATAAAAGAAAAAACACAAGAATTCAAAAATAGACTAACCAATGGAGAGACAGTAGATGATCTTCTTCCTGAGGCTTTTGCTGTGGTAAAACAAGCCTGTAAAAGAATGGTAGGAATGCCTATCGAAGTAAAAGAGAAAAAACTTACTTGGGATATGGTTCCTTATGATGTTCAATTGGTAGGTGGAATCATTCTTCATCAAGGTAAAATTGCTGAGATGAGAACGGGAGAAGGTAAGACATTGGTAGCAGTTGCTCCAGTATATCTCAATGCACTTACAGGAAAACCAGTACATGTGGTTACTGTTAATGATTATCTTGCTAGCCGTGATGCGGAATGGATGGGATATTTATATAATTGGCTTGGATTGTCTGTAGGATCTATCACTAAAAATACACCACTTCAACACCATAAAGCTGAGTACGCAAAAGATATTGTCTATGTAGAAAACACAGAACTTGGATTTGATTATTTGAGAGATAATTTGGAACAACTATTGGAAGAAAGGAGATTACTCAATCATGGGCTGTACTTCGCGATTGTGGATGAAGCAGATTCTGTACTTATTGATGAAGCAAGAACACCTATGATTATGTCTCAACCAAACAATGACCCAGTAGATAAATACCAATTCTTTGCTCAGATTATTAAAAATCTTACTCCTTCCCAAAGTAAGAAGAAGGTAAGTAAAGGATTTATTGCGGATATCCTCAAAAAGGATGCGGAAGCAGAAGAAGAGCTTCCATCAGGAGATTATTATATTGATGAAAAAGGGAAAACAGCTACTTTGAGCGAACAAGGAATTGAAAAGTTGGAAAAAATTCTCAATGTAGAACATCTTTATAGAGATTTGGGATATGATCAGATTCGTCATATTGAAAATGCCTTATTAGCACAAGCGGTGTATGAGAATGGGAAAGATTATATTGTTCAAGAAGGAGAAGTGGTAATTGTGGATGAAAATACAGGACGTATTATGCCAGGAAGAAGATATCAAGGTGGTCTTCATCAAGCCATTGAAGCCAAAGAGAATCTTACTCCAAAACAAGAAGCAAAAACTATTGCGACTATTACTTATCAAAACTTCTTTAAGTTGTACGAAAAAATAGGCGGAATGACAGGTACTGCTTTAACGGAAGCAGAAGAATTTGAGAAGATTTATGATTTAGAAACAGTAAGTATTCCTACCAATAGAAAGGTTATTAGAGCTGATAAATCAGATAAAGTATATTTTGATCAAAACGCAAAATGGAACGCAGTAATCAATTCTGTACAATTTTATCACGAAGCGGGAGTACCACTTTTGATTGGAACTTCAAGTGTATATACTTCAGAATTGGTTTCAGATCTTTTACGTAGAAAATCAATTAATCACTATGTACTCAATGCAAAATATCATGAACAAGAAGCAAATATTATTGAAAACGCAGGTAAAGTAGGATCTGTAGTGGTAGCTACCAATATGGCAGGAAGAGGAACGGATATCAAACTTGATCCTGTGCTCAATGAAGAAGTAGCTAAAAACTATGCCCAATGGATCAAAAAACAACTGGATGCTGGAAATCCACTCAAACTCAATGTCTTTAGCGAATATGAATATCAATTACTGGAACATGAATTGAAAAAATTAGGTATCAGTTTATAAATTCTTTGAAACCATAACTCAATATTGTAGTATTTAAAATATTGTAATAAGTCATGAAACAGCTTTTACTCGACCTTCTTATTAGAATATTGAGACGATGTGCTCAAAACTATCTCCAAAAAACAAAACCTTTTCTTATAGGAGTCACTGGATCAGTGGGGAAAACTTCATGTAGACTCATTGTAGCAGAAAGCTTAAAAAAACTTTTACCTCAAGAATCAATTTATACCTCACCAAAAAACTACAATTCCGATATTGGACTCTCACTCAGTATCTTAGGAATAGAATCCTATAGACCAAGCATCGATGGAGCAATTACTGTATCAGTAGAGGCTTTGAAAAAATCCTTATTTCCAGGGGCGGGAAATCCATCATTGTTAGTACTTGAATATGGAATTGATAAACCTGGAGATATGGATGAATTACTCCAAATAGCAGTACCAGATATTGCAATATTTACCAGTATTGATCTCGTACATGCAGCCAATTTCCCTGATGGAAAAACTGGAATCTATAATGAAAAAATGAAACTTCTCAAAGCAGCAAAAGATACTATTTTTCTTTCCACAGAATTTAAAAATGGAGAATTTGCAAGCGACATTGCTACAGTGATGCAAGGTAAAACTACTGTAGAATATGGAGAAAAACAAGGAGAAGGACAAATTTCTTTTTCAGATTATAAAATATCAGTCTCTTGATCTAAGATTACAAGCTCATTCTTATATACTATTAATAAAGAAACATTGTTAGTAACCTCCAATATTGTGGGTGAATACAATATTGCGTATATGTGTGTTGGTATTACGATCGCAGATATTATCGCTCATAGAAAAGCTTATCCTTCTTTGTGGACTTTACAGACCCTCCAGTTGAACATCGCCTTACAACCAGGAAGATATAGTTTATTTGGAACTATGAGGGATGATATTATAGTAGATAGTACTTATAATGCGGCTCCTGGAAGTATGAGGAAAGTAATCCAAGAAACATTATCCCTTCAAAAAGAATTCTTCCCAAACTACAAAGTAATCTGCGTACTGGGAGAGATGAGAGAACTCGGAGGAACTTCCAAAGCAGAACACGAAGAACTTGGTAAACGAATAGCAGATAAGGTAGATACTATAATATGAGTGAGTGGAAACACAGTTGCTATGACAGACTATCTTATTGGTCTTGATCAATCTCATAGACAGACGTATTGGGTAGGACGCGCACTTGAAACCATTGAGATTGTGCAAACTATTCTTGATAAAGATCCTGCTCAAAAATACATTATCATCTATAAATCTTCTCAAGGAGAGATTTGGCTTGAGGAAGCTATCAAACCATTTATTGATCCAGCTTATTGGACCGAGCTCCCAAGACAGGATAAATATCGACTACAAAAGAAAGAATTTGTTAAAAAACGTTATTTAGAACCCAAAGAGAAAATTCCTGAATGAGCGAACTCCTAACCAATATTCGAACTCGACTTCTTACTCAAGAGAAACTTATTTTTGTGCTTTGAATCCTTTTGGTGGTTCATATCGTATTTCGTATACTTAAAAATAATCTGAAAAAAAAGTACTATACTACTCTAGGGCTTGGACTTACAAAGGAAAATAATGAAGAAATCGTGTATTATTACAAACAAAGGTATATATTGGATTCTATCAACTATCTGATTATTTTATGTCTTATTGTTTTGTATCTGTATTCTATAAATGTAAATTTTTGATTCTTCTCGGTGGCTATCTGAGCCTTTATTTTGATTATTCAGCCTTATATCCAATCTTTGATTGCCTATCCTATTATTACTACCAAATACAAAATAGGAGATACTATCAAAATAGAAAATCGTATTGGAGATATTATATTTATTAAACCTTTAATAACCTGATTTACGGGTAGAAATTTGATGGGCGAACACACAGGGGAAGTACACACTATTCCCAATAGTAAGTTTATTTCTACAGATGTTACTCATCTCTCCATCAAAGGGATGGATATCAAAAAAAATCTTATTACTTTCACCTATGATTATGACACTTTCAAGGTTCCGTATCCTGTATTTTTAAATAAGATAAAGGTATTTCTCCATGATTTCTTACCTATGAGAAGTCTTGAAGAATGTGGTCCCTACAAATCGTACATTGGTCATAAGTTTAAGCTCAGTTCCAATTATGAAGGTAACGATCTGAAAATAACTATTGCCTATCTGGAAACCTTTAATGGAACACGTCATTCACAAGAGCAAATAATTTGATTTATTGAAAATCTTAAGATTGAACATTTGGATAAAAAGGATATAATGAAGAAAACAAAAATAGAAGATTAGTATTTATTAGTATTTCTCTCACTCATGTTACCAGTTCAAGCAGATGCTCAAGAAGCTCTCAATACCAAAGTAAAAAAACATGCTGTTGTTGATTTTTTTGAAACATGAATGACAGACATGGGAAAAGAGTTCAATAAAACTCTCAACTTTCTTATGGGATCAAAAGGTCCTAAAGCTTCTATGATTACTAAAGAATTGTCTGATTATGAAAATAATCTGAAAAAAGATAGTGAAGATACGGTAGCTACTATGATATAATTAATTTCTTATTACACATCCCAAGAACGATGGCAGATTTTTTCTCTTTAGACTCCTATGATTATCATTTACCTGAGAATCTTATTGCTCAACAAGCCCACAATCCCCCCGATCAATGCAAACTCATGACAGTAAATAAGACCACTTGAGTTGTTGAACATAAGATATTCAGTGATTTACAAACCCTCCTGAAGCCACAATCAGTGCTTTTTTTTAATAATTCAAAGGTAGTAAAAGCAAGAATTCCCATTTCTCACTCTTATCCTGATATTAAGATTACTAATCCTCAAGGGAAAATAATACAGCTAGAGGGAGAACTCTTTTATCTTTCTCCTTTGGATGAGGATTATTATTTTTTAGTAAGACCTTGATCAAAACTCAAAACGGGCACTAAAATTCAGATAGGTGAATTTGTGTTGTATATCGGAGAGAATTTTGAACACGGAAGAAAAGTTCATATAGAGGGGAAGCTTTTTGATCTGCTTGAAAAATATGGTCAAATGCCCTTACCACCTTATGTTTCCTACGCTCAAGAAAAAGTCGCTAGCTATCAACCAATTTTTGCAAAAACACCAGGGTCTGTTGCAAGTCCCACAGCTAGTCTTCATTTCACAAAAACCTTGCTAGATTCACTTCAATCAAAAGAGATATGCACCGACTTCGTGACCTTACATGTGTGAATTTGAACATTTAAATCGATGACCAGCTCTGATATTAAACAGCATGAAATTCATCATGAAACTTGTGAAATAGATATTGAACTTTTTTCAAGAATTATGAATTATAAACTGAATCAGCAAGCTATTGTTGCTGTGGGTACTACCTCATGTAGAACTTTGGAATCCCTCCCTTATCTTTGGCTTAAACTCAAAGATGAGTTGAACTCTTTTTGTGGCGAGAAAACTTCTGCCTATTGGAATAATCTGAGTTCTCATTTAGATCCATCCAAATCTTATATTAGCAATGCTCATATATCTATGGAAGAAGGAAAAATTCATTTTGATTGCTCTTTATATATTCTTCCAGGGTTCGTTTTTAGCCTAATAGATCAGCTTATTACTAATTTTCATCTTCCCAAAAGTTCACTGATGGTATTGGTAGCGAGTATAATGGGATATGAGTTGATGATGCAGTGTTATGAGGATGCAATAAAAAACCACTATGCATTCTATAGCTTTGGAGATGCAATGCGGATTTATTAGATTTTTTAGGCTCGAAAGATTATTGATCAAAAAGATTTTTGAAAGACTGTGGATTGTGTTCTGGATTTGGTGGTTCTTCATAGTTATAATCTTGATTGATCGTAGTTTGTCTATGATTATAGCTTATATTGAGTTTGTAGTTTCTTTGTAAAAATAGATAGTCTATTACTAAACCGATAAGGAGTAGTCCTCCAAGATAGTAATATCCTCGTCCTAGGTTAATAGTTTGAGTAAGGCTTGATCTCAAATGAAGTATAATTTCTCCAAAGAAGATCAAAAGGAAGAAGATTGCTCCTTTGAGGAAGAATCTTGCATAGATGTCATTTCCTATTCCTGTAAATTTCAAAAATAATGATTTAAATTTCCCATTAATACTCATCCCTGCGTTCACTACAAGAATGATCAAAATACCAATACTTGTTTTTCGATGCTCAAGTCCAATCATTCTGATAGCCTGTGCTGTATCTTCATTCGTAACTGGAGCAATATAGGCTATTGGGAAAAGCACTACTCCCACAAAGAATAAAAATACAATAAGGATATTGAGTTTATCAAAAATTGATAAGCCCGAGAGAGTTTCAGAAAATTTTGATCCTTTATGTTTAAGCATGAAATAAATATTAATAACTCATAAATCAAGGTATTTAGTTTTTTACCTTTATTCTCATTTACCCATAACTACTTTTTGTAGTTTTTCAAGTACTTTTTCTGCATGATCTTTAGCAGATACATTTTTTCGTTCCTCAATTATTTTTCCGCTTTTGTCGAGTAAAAAGGTAGTCCTCAAGGTGCCCATATATTTTTTTCCAAACATTGATTTTTGCCCCCAAGTCCCAAATTGTTCATGTAAAACTCCTGTATCATCGGTGATAAGTTGAAAATTTAGTTTATGTTTTTTCATAAAATTACAATGTGAACTATGACTATCTTTTGATATTCCTATAATTTGGCAATCAAATTCTTGAAATTTTGGAGCAAGAGCTTCAAACTCTATTGCTTCCAGTGTACAACCTGGTGTATCGTCTTTGGGATAAAAATAGAGCACTGTGTAAGAACTTTGTCCTAGTAATTCCTCCCAAGAAACTTTTACTTCTTCTTGCTTTGCGTTGGTAGTTGAAATGAGCATAAGATAAGGATTTGAATAATAAATAATTCTTAGTATTTTTCACATTTAATACTATCTTTTTGAATACCAAAGACAACTAATTGATCAACTATTTCATTCACAATTTCTGGTTTTCCACAAATATAACATAGTATTTCTCATTGAATGGTATCGAGCCATTCTCCAAAACTTTCTTGGAGCTTTTGGGTGACATATCCATTATATTGATTAGGATATTTTACTTCTTCTTCGCGCGATAAACACAGGGTATTAGAGATATTTGCTCCGTTGTGAGTTAATAAAGGAATTTCTTCTTCTATAAACCATTGCTCAGATTTTTCACCATGAAGATGATAAATATTCTGATACTGTTGTGTATCTAGAAGTTTTGAAAATAATCCATAGATGGGACTAATTCCACTTCCAGTGGAGATAAGCACAAAATTCTTATTTTGAGTATCTTCAGGTAATTTCATGTGTCCCAAAGCTCACACGATAGTCATTTTTTCTCCAATCTGAGCTGTATTCCACAACCACGTAGTAAACATCCCATCAGGGACTAACTTAATAATAAACCCCACTGTTTGATCTTCTTGAAATTGAGAAAAAGAAGTAGCAATACTGTAAGATCTTTTTACTAATACCCCATTGATTTCTACTCGAATCATAACAAACTGCCCTTCTTCAAAAACAAATTGAGGATCATTGATTTTAATTCTTACAAAATCTACTTGATGGTTTGGAGAATAATTATGTGAATGAAGTATTGCTTCATATTGTTGAGGTTTTTGCATAATAATTAAGTTTAGTGGTGCAAAATCGGTGAGACAGAGATTCGAACTCTGGGACCCTTGCGGATCACACGTATTCCAAACGTGCGCTTTAGACCACTCAGCCATCTCACCATGAGAGCTTAGAGAAATTCTTTAATTGTTTGAAAGAACTTATCAATATCCTGTTTAGTATTATAAATATACAGTGATAATCTCAATGTAGGTGTACTTATTTTGAGGTAATTTGCAAGCGGATAGGCACAATGTCCGCCTACTCTCGTGCATATTTCCTGTTTATTGAGTTTTTCATTGAGTTGATTAATAGTTTTTAATGAATCTTCAGGAAGCAGAAATGTGAAAATACCAAT
Source organism: uncultured Candidatus Peribacteria bacterium (assembly GCA_964455295.1). Taxonomy (GTDB): domain Bacteria; phylum Patescibacteriota; class Gracilibacteria; order Absconditabacterales; family Absconditicoccaceae; genus CALMFT01. The sequence continues at coordinate 6,944 of CAYVXG010000007.1, read as the reverse complement.
TCTATTTTCTTGATTTACATTAATACATTTTATCTTGTCAGACAGTGTCAGACACTTTGTCAAAGTATAATTAATAAGCTCTTTTTCGTACTCTCACCATCGTGTATATCCTCCAATTGAGTTTCGATACTCCAAGGCATAATATAAACTCACAATACTAATAATGCTGGGTGTCCCAACTTCAAATTTCTCAATATTAGTTTTGAGAGTATAGTGGTGAGTGCTTACCTCTTCTACTATACCTCCTCCTAGCAAGAAAGGCTGAAGATTTCTAATTAAACTTTGTTTGATATATCCTACTCCAAGTCCTGTGTAGGCAAGGAATTTATGAGCAGAAAATACGAGCATATCACAATTAAGTTCTTTCACATCTATCTTATAGTTGGGTATTGCTTGACTTGCGTCCACAATAAATAAACAATCAGGTCAGATTATTTTTCTTATTCCTCTCAAATCATTTTTTACTCAAAGCACGTTGGAACAAAGGCTTAGAGAAACCAAGACAGTTTTGTCAGACAAATTTGAGACAATGTCGTGGTAAGAAAATTGAAACTCGCTATCCAAGCCTATCCACTTGATAGACAAAGAAAATTTTTGTGCAATTTTCTGTCGAACTAAAATATTTGCATGATGTTCAGCAACACTCAAGAGTATTTCTCCACCAGCTTTGAAATAAGCACTTTCGGCAAGGGATTGGGCTAGTATATTTATACAATAGGAGCTATTGTGAGAAAAAAATACTTCATTAGCTTTACAGCCAATCAAATCCCCTACTTTTTCCTTAGTTTGATAATAGAGATGATCAGACTCTTCTGCTAAACTATATGATCCACGCCCAATATTCGCATAAGAATGAGTAATATATTCTGTAGTTTTCTCTATTACATAGGATGGTTTTTGTGTACTTGATGCACTATCCAGATAGTTGAGATTTGGATTATTTGAAAAGATGGGGAAGTCTGTACGACGAGAAGACATAGTGTATGTTAATTAGATGCTTAAAAATTCTTTGAGCTTATCCATATCATTTCGCTGCGTTTTACCATAGTTTGTGAGAAGGAACTTCTCATGACCCTTACCTGCTAAGATCACAATATCATTTTTTTGTGCAAGGCTCAAAGCAAGCTTGAGAGCGTATTCTCTTGTAGGTTGTATAAAATAATTATCTCCTTCCTTGCGACTTATACCCTCATTGATTTGAGCTATAATACTATAAGTACTTTCGCTTTGAGAGTCATCTTCCGTGACGATAATAATATCTGATAATTGATCTACAATTTTTCCCATTTCAGGTCTTTTATAAATATCCCTCAATCCTGGCGCACCAAACAAAGTAATCACTCTCCCATTTCCTTTTGTTGTTGTAGTATATTCAAGTAGTGATTTGAGAGCCGCAGGAGTATGGGCAAAATCTACAATATAGTTGATGTCTTTATGTTTGAGGATATTTACTCTTCCATCTACAGGTTGGAAAGATTCAAGTGACTTTATGATCTTGTCAGTTTCTATCTCCAAGAGAATTCCTGTACTGATAGCTGCAAGTGCGTTGTAGACGTTGAATTTAGCAGGTAGTTGTAAAGTAAGAGGATAAACTTTTCCAAGATACTTTACCTCACAGCTCGTATGATCAAGACTTTCCACAATATTCTCAGCTTTGAGAGTGCTTGAAATATTGATTCCATAATCTATCTGTTTATCAAATATCATCTCTGTAAGCCATTTTCTACCGTATTCATCATCCTTAGGAAGTACTGCAAGCTTGTTGCTCAGATTATTTTTTAATACATTTAAGAACAACTTCTTTTTCGTATCTGCATACTCCTCCACATTATCATGAAAATCTAAGTGTTCAGGCGTAATATTCGTCAATACCCCACATGAAAATGAGATACCTTCAAATCTTGATTGAGATCGACCATGGCTTGAAGTCTCAATTACCGCATAGTTAAATCCTTGACCTTTGGCTTGAGAAAGGAGTTTATTGAGATCATAGACATTGAGACTCGTCATCTTAGTATCATTAAAATTCGTTTGATCACCAAATTTGATATTTGCAGTACTCACCATTACACAGTTACCAAGGTTAGTTTGAATAAGATGGTGAATGAGATTACAAGTTGTAGTCTTTCCGTCTGTACCCGTTACTCCGATAACAAACATTTGTGAACTTGGATTACCATACAGCATATTAGCGATTTTACCATTCATCTTATGCCAGAGGCTGTACAAAAAAGTATTTTTTATCAACGGAAACCATACTCTATCCCAAAGTATTATTTTTTTGAAGATTCATAGAAGTTTACGCATAAGGGCTAGTTGCTAATAGTAAAACTAATGTATCTTATATTTGATTGTTGTGAAATTTCAAGAACACTTTGAGTTTATGCTATTGCTTCGATACCACAAAAAACCCAATCTTTGATTGAAACTTGACTCATAATGATTATGTTAGCAAGAATAATTAAATAATCTGAAGAGCTGGAGGGGGTTAGTGTAGTGGTTCACACAACGGTCTTCGAAACCGTTATGAGCAGTTCAAATCTGCTACTCCCTGAACCTATTAACCAATACGAAAAAAGATCGATTAAGATCTCGATCTCTCAGATATTATAATTAAGCACCCTACTTTAGTAATTTATTAACATTTTTATCTTTCCATCCTGATGGGGAGATATTTTTTTAGATATTGATTCGTAATATTCTTTAGTTTTTCTATCTATTCACACTTTGTTTCTTCTGCTATCTATCTCTACTATCTCTGCATCGTTAAGCTCAATATAGGGAGTTCATTTTTCGCTTGTATAAATTTTTTTTGTGATATTAATCCCCTCTATGGGTCTAAAAAATCGTAATTCTCCTTCATTGTATCATTGAGTAGCATAGGTTTGAAATTGTTGAGTATTTACCGCAATTCTATCTTGTAAATATGCTTTATTTGATGGATTTAATCTATTATTATATTTTTGTAGAAACTCTTTTTGAAGATCTACATTATTATCTGCGTGTTGAATAATAAGCCATAATATGAAACCTATAGAGATACGATGTTTCCCAAAAGTATATCTTTTGTCCCAATTGTATTTTTCTAATATTGGTAAGAGTTCTCATATAATCTTTTGATTCTTAAGATCAGCACTTATTACAGCGTTAAAATCTCCTTTCCTTCTTACTCGTTGATCTTCATTATAAACATCCGTCAATGTTTGCACTATGGATGAAGGAAGAGA